>RFHL01000044.1 GCA_003696875.1 Bacteroidota bacterium
CGACGTTCCTGGTGCTGGGCGGCTTGCTGGTAGCCCTTCTGATCTGGGGACAGAGCCAGTCCCTACAGCTTGAGAACCAGCAGCGGGCGCAGCAACTGCACCAGGATTCCCTGCTTCAGCATCAGGCACGGCAACAGCTGCAGGCGCAGCTGATGATCGATTTACTGGCCGAGGTGCGGGCCCGGCTGGCAGAAAACCAGGGCCAAAGCCTGCCCGAGCCGGTCATCGACCGGCTGGCCCGGACCAGTGCGGCCTTCGAGCCTTATCCCAGCCCCGATACGCTGTCGAGTCCCTCTCTGAGCCCCGAACGGGGGTTGCTGCTGCGGACCCTGCTGAGTATGGAGATGGACAGTGCCGTTTTGGGCCAGATCACACAACGTGTCACCTTTGCGCATGCCGATCTGAGGGAGGTGGACCTGGAGGGACTGGACCTCAGCGGGGCCGACCTGCGGAGTGCGAGTTTCCAGAATGCCCGGTTGAAGGGCTTCGTTTGCCGGGACTGCGACCTGCGGCGGGCCGACTTCACCGCCGCCCAGGCGGCGGGGATGGATCTGAGCGACTCAGATCTGCGGCGGGCGATCTTTCATGGGACCGAGGCGCGGGGCGCGCGCCTTTTCCACACCTATCTAGACGGGGCCGACCTCTCCCGGGCCGTTCTGGAGCAGGCCGACCTGAGTGAGTCGATCTTCCAGTGGGGACAGATGGGGGGAGCCAACCTCGCCGGGGCAACGGCGCGCCGTACCGATTTCATGAAGACCGGCATGGTTCGGGTCAATTTTGCCGGGGCCGACCTCCGCGGCGCTTGCCTGCGCCGCACCGACCTGAATCAGGCCAATTTTCTGAATGTTCGCTTGGATGACGTTTCGGTCAACGAATCAGACTGGCTGGACCTGCTGGCGGATTGGGCGGTGAGTGGGGCCACGGCGGTACAGCAGGCCTACCGGGTGGTGCACGACACTGTCGGGCGATTTCAGAATTCCCAGTTTGTCCTGGCTCCCCGTCAGTACACCCCCTAGCCGGGCTGGTAGCGGCGCACGAAATTGAGTTTTTCGGTGAAGCGCTGTACAATGGTGTCCTGCGTCCGGAAGGGACTAAACCCTACCTTCAGCCCCCAGGCGTAGTACGCCTGGATGTCGTTGAGGTAGTCGCGCAGCAACTCGGGCGTCCACGGCTTCTCGGCGTGGAGGTCGTATTTCTTCCGCAAGACCAGGCCCAGTTCCTGCCCCCATTCGTTGTTGACGATGTCGACGTAGTTGTCGATCGGATTGACTTCAGGGTCAGTGAGTTGATCCGGGCGAAACTGGCCCGAGATCAACTCGGGCATGGTGTTACGTTCGTGTACATCGGCCACGAAGTCGGCCAATTCCTCCGAATACAGCGAGGTGATAAAGGCCTGGGCCGTCACATGGTTAAACGTGTTGAGGTAGCCCTTTTCCGAGCTGTCCCGGGGAAAGCGAAAGGCCTGCTCTGGCGTGTTGATGTGGTCGACCATGGTCGAGGCCAGGTCAAAAAAGGCCGGGTCTCCTTCGCCAAAAAAGTCCTGCCGCCAGCGAGAGAGCACAAAAATACGCTGCAGGTAGGGGCGGTTGGCCACGGCAAAGGGAGATTTGAGGCCAACGGCGATTTTCTCGGCGGTTCCCCCTACGTAGGCCTCGAGAAAATCACTTTCGTCCACCCCCCAGCTGAGCAGGCTCACCACCTGCCGGCCATCGCTACAGTGGGTGAGGCGCACCAGCGAGTCGCCCCTGGGGACGCGTATTCCCGCCCCTTGGGGCGGATAGTATTCCAGCTGCACCACCTGTTGCAGCTCTTCCAGGGTTTCAAAGCGAGAGGCCAGCAAGGCCCCCTGAATGCCCGCCCAGGGAGGGGCTTCGCCTTGATAAGCCAGTGGGTCGGCGTAGGCACAAGGCGTAGTACGCTCGTCGGTCAGGGAGCGAGGCGCGCAGCTGGCGATTAAGAGGCAGAGCGAAAAAAAAAGACGGGATGGCATAGAGGCGGCGGCGTCGGCAGCGTGGCGGAATCAGAACAACATCGGCACAAACTCGGACAGGTAGATGCGCCAGTTGCGCCAGATGTGGCCGCCCTCAGACTCGCGGTAGGTGTAGGGCATACCCATCTCGTCGAGTTTCTTCCGGAATGCTACGTTGGCGGGGTAGAGAAAATCGGATTTGCCGATCGCGATCCAGTACAAGGCGTAGCCGTTGTCCATCTGGGCTTTCAGGGTCTCGTCGATCCGGTCATAGACCGCGGCGGTGGCATCCTCCCGGGGCATGATGGCCGCCGAAAACAGTCCCATATAGTCAAAGGTGTTGGGGTGGTAGCGCGAAATATGCATGGTGTGGAAGCCCCCCATGGATAGCCCCGCGATGGCGCGGGCCTTCTGGTTCTTCTTTACCCGGTAGTTTGCCTCTACAAAGTTGACGATGTCCATAAAGTGGGCTTCGTAGGTGCCATCCATGGTCCGGGGGATCATGAAGGCGGGCTTGTAAAAGCCCCGGCTCCCCTGGCCGGGCGCCGCATCCTGGATGACGTTGCCATTGGGCATCACGACGATCATGGGTTTGGCTTTACCCTGGGCGATCAGGTTGTCCATGATCTGGGCCGTGCGGCCCAGCTCGATCCAGGCCTCTTCGTCGCCGCCGGCGCCGTGGAGGAGATAGAGGACCGGGTACTTTTCCCGGCTGGCTTCGTAGCCGGGCGGGGTGTAGATGGTCAGTCGCCGGTCCATGCCCAGACCAGGCGAGTCGTACCAGCGGCGGGCAACGGTGCCATGCGGGATATCCTGTACCCGGTAGAGATCAGCCCGCTCCCCCGGAATGATGAAGAGATTGGTGACCGAGGCCACATCCCGGATCAGAAAGGGGTTGTTGGGGTCCGTGGCCCGCAGGCCGTCCACGATAAAGGCATAGGTGTACAGCTCTGGCGCGAGGGCTTCACTCTGGAAGCTCCAGACGCCGTTTTCGTCCCGGACCAGGGAAGCTTTGCCCGGTACGTCCATTTCCCCGTAAGGGGTCTGCATCTTGACTGTGGGCAGAAAATCACCCGTAATCTGCACGGAGTCCGCATGTGGAGCCTGAAATCGGAAGGTGACCGACTTATCCTCATGGATTTCCGGCGACACGATTTCCTGCCGGCTAAATAGGGCCTCCTGTGCCGGGAGCGCGGCAGGCAGGATGAGCAGGCAGATCAGGAGGGCGCGTAGCGTAGTAGTAGGATCCATTTGGGAGAAATAAAAAAATGGGCTTATTGAGGATTTCGCCAGACCAGATGCTGGGGACGGCAAGCACCCTCTCAGCTTGGCCTTGGGATTCAGCCTAGAAATGTACGGCCTTTTGGGGAAAATCCCGAAACGGCTGCTAGCGCCGCCTTCCGCCCCGGGAGCCTCCCGCTCGCCCGGCCCGCTTCTTGTTGCGATTCTCAAAGAATTCCTGCTTGCGCCGCTGCTTTTCTTTCAGAAACTCCTTCTTCTCCGCCTCGGTCATGGGCAGATCGGTCTGGGGGAAGGGATTGTCGCTGACGACTGGGATCTTTTGCCGGATGAGCTTTTCGATGTCCCGGATGTAGGCATTTTCCTCTGGCTCGCAGATCGAGAGGGCGATGCCCTCCTCCCCCGCCCGGCCGCAGCGGCCGATGCGGTGTACATAGGTCTCGGCCTCATTGGGGATGTCATAGTTGATGACATAGCGCAGCTTGTCGATGTCGATCCCCCGGGCGGCGATGTCGGTGGCGACGAGCACCCGGATACCGCCATCTTTGAAGGCTTGCAACACCTTCTGCCGCTGGTGCTGGGACTTGTTGCCATGGATGGCCGCGCAAGGAATCTTGCTTTTCTGCAGCTTCCGCACGATGCGATCCGCGCCGTGCTTGGTCCGGGAAAACAGCAGGACCTGATTCAGGTCCGGGTTTTCGAGCAGATGCAGCAGCAAATCGTTTTTGCTGGTCCGATTGGTGAGATAGAGGTACTGCTGTATTGTCTCCGCGGTGGAGGAAACCGGGCTCACGACGACCTTTTTGGGGCGGTTCAGGATCTGCTGCGAAAGCTGCAGGATGTTGGGCGGCATGGTGGCCGAGAAGAACAGCGACTGCCGTTCCCTGGGCAGGCGGGCCAGGATTTTCTTGATGTCATGGATAAAGCCCATGTCGAGCATGCGGTCGGCCTCGTCGAGGACAAAGTAGCGCACATCCTCCAGGGAAATATAGCCCTGGTCCATCAGGTCGAGCAGACGCCCGGGCGTCGCGATCAGGACGTCCACGCCCCGCTTCAGGGCCTGGGTTTGCTGGTTTTGGGAGACGCCCCCGAAAATGACGGTGTTTTTGATGTGGGTGTGCCGCCCGTAGGCTGTAAAGCTCTCGCCGATCTGGATGGCGAGCTCGCGGGTAGGCGTGACGATCAGCGCCGAGATCTTACGTCGCCCGCTGGCGTGAGGGGGATCTTCGGTCAGCAGTTGCAGGATAGGGATGGCAAAGGCGGCGGTCTTGCCGGTGCCGGTTTGGGCACTGCCCAGGACATCTTGTCGCTTCAGGACCAGCGGGATGGCCTGGGCCTGGATAGCGGTAGGGGCTTCGTAGCCTTCTTCTTCCACCGCCTTGAGCAGGGAAGGAATCAAATGGAGATCTTGAAAGGTCATATATGGGATAAATGGCTCACGGCCGGGCTTGCTGCACCCGTGGCCTTGCCCGATAAGGGGAGGCGTGCCTTGTATAGATCACAGCCCTAGGGGCTGTCAGGTCAAAAAAAAGTGCTTCCAACAGGCTTTTTTCATACCAAGCAAAAGCCTCCTGAAAGCAGCATGGGCGAAAAAGAACAGGGCGGTCATCAGGACTATTCCCGGGTACCGGCCTCAAAGATAGGCAAAAAGGCGGGTTTGTTGTGCATCGGTGAGGCACGGGTATGGTCCAAACAAACTGGGGCAGGCCCCAGGCCTGCCCCATTGCCTATCACGTTGCCCGGCCGCTTATTGCGGGGAGAGCACCATCTCCGAAGCCACCTCTGCCTCGGCATAGCAGGTCTCAAAGTCCTTGCTGGTAATGCGGAAGCCGCGTTTTTTCAGGATGTGGACCATCTTCACATTCTGCTTCAGGATGTTGGCATAGACGGTCTTGATCTGCATCTTGGCCGCGATTTCCAGGATGTAGTCGGTCATCCGGTTGCCCAGGCCCTGGCCCTGCCAGGGGTCAGCGATCACAATGGCAAACTCGGCCGAGTTGCGGGTAATGTCGGCTACGATGCGGGCCACACCGGCCATGACCTTGCGGCCGTCTTCTTCCAACTCGGCGATGATGGCCATCTCCCGGTCATAGTCGATCTGGGTAAAGCGTATCAGCATGGAGTGGGTCACCTGTGGGATAAACTCGAAGAAGCGGAAGTACTGCGTCTGCTCCGAAAATTTGGTGAACATCTCTTCTTCCATGGGCTCATCCTCCGGGCGTATCGGCCGCAGCACGGCCTCTCTTCCGTCCTGCAGGGTATAGCTTGTGATATACTCTTTGGGATAGGGCCGGATGATGAGGTGCGAATAGGGGGCTACGTCCTTGCCGGCGGTCTCTTTGTCCAGAATAACCTTGGCGTCAAGCACCACGCCGCCATTTTCGTCCACCACAAAGGGGTTGATGTCGATCTCGGCGATTTCCGGGAAGTCCATCACCAGGTAGGCAAACTTGTACAGCAGAAACTGGATCGAAGGGATGTCTACCCCGGGCATCCCGCGGTAGCCCTGCAGCAGTTTGTAGATCTTGGTTTCCTCGATGATCCGCTGAGCGAGGTTCATGTTGAGCGGAGGCAGGCCCATGTGCAGGTCTTTGAAGACCTCCACGGCCACACCGCCCATGCCAAAGACGATCACCGGCCCGAAGATGGGGTCCTTTTTGGAGCCAATCAGCAGCTCGTACCGGCGGCCCACCATGGGCTCGATCAGCACCCCGACCAGATCCGCCTCGGGCTTGGCCGCCCGCGCCGAGTCCATGATGTGGTTGAAGGTGCGCTCCGCAAGGCTCGCACTCGTGATGTTGAGTTGCACCCCGCCCACATCGGTCTTATGCTGGATGTCGGGCGAAACGATCTTCATTACGACCGGGAAACCCAACTCGGCCGCCACCTTGCCGGCCTCTTCGGGGCTGTGTACCAGGCGGGTATCGAGCACCGGGATCTGATAGCTACGCATCAGGGCCTTGGCCTCGTTTTCGGTCAGGGCATAGCGTCCCTCGTCGATGATGTCATCGAGCATGGCCCGGGCGGCATCGGTATCGGGCGTAAATTGATGGGGGATGGTGGCGGGCGTCTCCGTCAGCAGCTTGATGTTCTCGGCGTACTGATACATCTTCAGGAAGGAGTCTACCGCCGACTCAGGGTAGCGGTAATTGGGGATGCCTCCTGCTTCCAAAATGTCGCGGGCCTCTTCCACATCCTGCTCGCCCAGCCAGGCGGCCAGCATGGTTTTGTTGGTTTTCTTGGCCAGGGCCAGGAGTTCCTCGGCCACGGCCTCGGGCCGGGTGATCGCCTGCGGCGTGAAGATGGTCAGCAGTCCATCCACATTGGGATCAGCCAGACAGGCCTTGATCGCCTCGCGATAGCGCTCGGGCGAGGCATCCCCCAGGACATCCACCGGGTCGCGGTGGCTCCAGGTCGGAGGCAGGATTTCATTCAGCCGCCCAAAGGTGGTGGAGGTAAACTGGGCCAGCTCGCCGCCATGGGCCATGAGGTAGTCGGTCGCCAGCACGCCGGGACCTCCGGCGTTGGTCACGATGGCGAGGCGCTTGCCACGGGGGCGCTTCTGCATAGAGAGGGCCTGGGCCAGGTTAAACATCTGGCTGATCCGCTCCACCCGCAAAATACCTGCGCGCTTGAAGGCCGCATCAAAGGAGGCATCATTGCCCGCCAGCGTGCCGGTATGGGACATCGCCACCTTGGAACCTTCGTCACTGCGACCGGCCTTGAGGACAATGATTGGCTTGGTCCGGGCAAAGGCCCGGGCAGCACTCATGAATTGCCGTGCATTTGTCATGGACTCCATGTAGATCAGAATACACGAGGTCCGCGAGTCGTTGCCAAAGTAGTCGATCAGGTCGTGAAAGCCCACATCAATCATCGAGCCGATGGAGATAAAGTGGCTGAAGCCGACATTCTGGTCGGCGGCCCAGTCTAGAATGGCGGTACAGAGCGCTCCCGATTGGGAGATAAAGGCGATGTTGCCGGGCAGGGCCATGCGGTTGGCAAAGCTGGCGTTGAGGCGTAGCCGGGGATTGATCAGCCCCAGACAGTTAGGGCCCACGATGCGCATGCCATACGACTGGGCAATCTCCAGCATTTCGGCCGCCATGCGGTTGCCTTCTTCGCCAACTTCCTTAAAACCAGCCGATAAGATGAGCAAGCCGCCCACCCCCGCTTCGCCGCAGGCGTGCACCAGACCGGGCACGGTAGCCGCCGGCGTAGCGATGACGGCCAGATCAATCTCATCAGGGATCTGCCCGACCTCGGGGTAGCAGCGTACGCCGAGTACGCTCTTTTGCTTGATGTTTACAGGATAAATGATGCCGGTATAGCCCGAGGCGATCAGATTTTTCATCAGGGCATAGCCTACGGAGCCGGGGTTGTTGGAGGCGCCGATGACGGCGACGGTTTTAGGGGAAAATATCTTATCAAGTTTTTCGACCATGATAATAGGTTAAAAGTGCCAAAATGGCTTGTGCGTATTGATTAATGTTTGCGATTGGATTTCGTATATCTCCCAAGTTGTACGTCCGGAAGACGTCTCTCGTTCAAAGTGCGGCATCTCTTCCCCGTTCAGCCCGGCTAAGAAATTTTCCAAACAGAGCGGAAAAGTCTCGCTGTCGTAGCCGCCTTCGAGTACGCCGAAAAGATGCGGGAAACTGCGTCGCATCAGGCGACCCAGTTTGTAAAAGGTGTTGTAGCTGAGACGCAGATCCAGGATCATATCGCGCTGATGCGCGTCAAAGCCCGCCGACAAAGCCACCACATCCGGCTGAAACTGCTTGACCATCGGTAGAAAGGTCCACATGGCATCCCAGAAGATGTCGTCCCCGCTGAAAGGGGGCAAGGCCACATCCAGGGTATAGCCCCGGCCGGCTCCGCGGCCGATGTCTTCCCCGGCCCCGCTGTCGGGATAGGCCGGATACTGGTGGATCGACCATACAAAGACCTGCCCGGTATCGGCAAAGATCTCGGCCGTGCCGTTGGCGTGGTGGCCGTCAAAGTCAAAAATCAACACCCGCTTGCCTTGGTTGGCCAGGTGCTTGGCCGCAATGGCTACGTTGTTAAACAGGCAAAAGCCGCCCGCCTGGGCGGGATAGGCATGATGACCAGGTGGACGCAGCAGCGCAAAGGCTTCTCGCTCGGCCGCCAGGACGGCGGCCCCTACCGCGTAGAGCGCCGACTTGTACGTGTCTGGGCTGGTAGGGGTGTCATTGCCTAGCATCTCCCCCCGGGCACAGGCCTCAGCTACGGAGGTAATATACTCGGGACTATGGACCAAGGTAAGGTAGGCCTCCCCATTGGGGATGCTGGGATCCGGGGCAGGGAGCCAAGGCAGGGATGAGAGCCGATCCTTGCGCTCCGGGTGTAAACCTGTATCGTGCTGTAAAAAGGCCGGATGAAAAAGAAGGTCCATAAAAGGCTGTGCGTCAAATATAAATGACGGACCAAATAAGGAGTGTATGTAGCAGATAGTAGCAGGTCATGGGGGTATACCCAAGACGGAACCAAGCTCGGGGGTTTTCTACAAATAGGCAATGATATATATCAGCCAAAAGGCAAGCCTTCGGCATCCTGAGGGCATTTTTGCCTCAGTTCAAGCTTGCACCGGCATGTTAGATTCCGGGCAAAATAGCGGGATTATTCCTCCGGTCTGGAGACCCGGACCGATACCCGAGACGCAGTGGGTAGGTCTTCGGATTCGGCCTTTTCGGTTTTGCCCGAAGCCGGATCCGAAGCGTCTGCTGCCCCCAGGGGCAGCTCGGCATAGAGGGTGATAAAGTCCTCGGTACGAATCTGAAAGCCCCGCTTCTTCAGGACCTGTATCATGCGCGTATTGATCTTCAGCACATGGGCATGCACGAGCGAAAGGCCCCGCTCCCGGGCAATCTCCAGGATGTAATCCGTCAGGATATTGCCCAGGCCCAGCCCCTGCCAGGGATCGGCAATCAGGATGGCAAACTCGCCCGTATCATCAAGGACGTCGATCATCAGACGCCCCTCCCCAGCCATGATGCGCCCTTCGGGCCCGTCGAGCTCGGCGATGATGGCGATCTCCCGATCGTAATCGATCTGGGTAAAGCGCCGCAGCATGGCTTGCGTGACCTGGGGTATGTACTCAAAAAAGCGAAAGTACTGTGTTTCCTGCGATAGATTGCCCAGCATATGCGCCTTGAGCCGGCCG
>RFHL01000516.1 GCA_003696875.1 Bacteroidota bacterium
CAGGTGGGCGGTTCCCCCGCCGGAGCCGAGCTTGGCACCCGGCGGGTCACTGGCACTGTACCAGTTTTCCGGGTCTTTTTCTTCCAGGCGATGAAAATGGCCGGCCAGATGCGGCGGGAGCGACAGCAGGTATTTCATATTCAAAACAGAGTAGGACTTGCTTTTTCAAGAATAGAGCCAAAATAGCCAGGAAATACCCCACATGCAGCAAAGCTGCTGCATAAAGCGCGCAAAGCCTTGCCAAAGGGGGGGAATACCCCTTTTTTGCAGGATGCAAATGTGTAAGTCAGCCTGTACCTTTGCCCGTAAACATCTGCTCCCTTCCCCTAGTTGTTGCCTTTATGGAAGTATGGAAAAAAATTCTGGGCTACCTCACCTTTCGGAAGCCCGACCCAGATGCCCCGACCAATTTTAACCTGCGGGTCATGCACGGGATCAACAAGATCTCACTATTCATGTTCCTCATCGCCCTGGTACTGCTCATCGTCAAATTGGCGACCTGAGGGGTATTTCACAGGGGCTTTTTCATCCGGGATGCCTTCTGACTTCCCGGTAAAAGCCGTATATTGGGTCATCCTGGTGGGAGTTTTACTTGTTTTCTCCTCATCTCCACAACCTCTCTGCTCCGGTGGCCAAAGAACGTCCCAGTTCAGAACAACGTGTAGAACGGGTGCGACGGCTGTTGCGCGCGCCCAACGCGCACGTGCGGGCGCTGCTGAGCGTCCTGCACCCTACGGAGGTTGCCCTAGTCCTGGAAGACACGCCGCCCGATCTGCAAGAGCGCATCGTACGGGAACTGCCTAAGGAACTCATTTCCGAGGCCATCTCGGAGATGGACGAAGATGCACATCCGGAACGGCTGCTGACCCTCCTGCATCCTGAGCTCGCCGCCAACGTCATCAAGGAATTGGCCCCGGATGATGCCGCGGACCTGCTGGCCGAACTTCCTGAAGAAGTGAAGAGCCGCATCCTGTACTTCATGCCGGATGAGGAGGAAACGGTCATCACTCAGCTCCTTACCTACGAAGAGGATACGGCCGGGGGGCTGATGAACCCTGAGGTCATGCAGGTGCGGGAGAGCATGACCAAGCTGGAGGCCCTGCGTGAAGTGGTGGCACAGTCCGAGGACATGGAAGATTTCTACACCATCTATGTGGTGGATGACCATAAGCACCTCAAGGGCTATCTGACCTTCCGCTCGCTGTTTCACGCCCGCAATACCGAGCAGGTCCGGCAGATAATGGAAACCGACATCATCTCGGTGACGGTCGACATGGACCAGGAAGATGTGGCCAAGGTGATGTCGCAGTACAACCTGCCTACCCTGCCGGTGGTGGACCGGGACCAGCGCCTGCTGGGGCGGATCACCTTTGATGATGTGATGGACGTCATCGAGGAAGAAAATACCGAGGACATCCTGAACTTTGCCGGGGTCTCGGACGGGGAAAACCTGCGGGGGGGCTGGGCCGACGCGGTCAAGAGCCGTATCCCCTGGCTGCTGATCAATCTGGTGACGGCGGCCATCGCCGGCTATACCATCTCCCAGTTTGACGCGACCATTGAGCGCCTGGTGCTGCTGACGACCCTGATGCCCATCATTGCCGGCGTGTCTGGCAATGGCGCTACGCAGGCTCTCGCCGTTACGATCCGGCGTATCTCCACCGACGGCGTGCCGGCCCGCAAGGCCTTGCAGGTCGTTTTCAAAGAGCTGAGTGTAGGCGCGATCAATGGCCTCATGCTTGGGGCCGTGGTTTCCATGGCCGTAACCTTCCTCAATCCCAATCCCAACCCACAGTTTGTGGCGATGATGGGCGTGGTGGTCTTTCTGGCCCTCTTTAGCAACCTCATCCTCGCCGGCTTTGCCGGCTCCTTCATCCCGCTTACCCTGGAGCGCCTGGGCGTGGACCCGGCGGTGGCCTCCTCCATCCTCGTCACCGCC
>RFHL01000517.1 GCA_003696875.1 Bacteroidota bacterium
CAGGGGGGTAACCGCCGAGGCGGGGGAAACCCTTATCCCCAAGGCGCCGATTTATGCAGGTTGGCGAAAATTTTTGCAAATTATCTCTCATGAAACCGCCCAACATCGCCGGCGCGGGGTCTTAAGTTAACCCTTGGCCCTTGGCCGTTGCTTCACTGAGCGGGCGTGCCTGTTTTTCACCCCCCATCTGCGTTCTCACGTACCCGCATGGAGAATTTTTCGTATCTTCCCAACAGAGAACCCCAGACTATGCGTGCACACCCCTTGCTCGAACAGAGCACCCTCCACTATCCCAGTTCAGACGGCAAGCCCTTGGCAGATAACACGCTTCAACTCCGCTGGATCGTGTACCTCTACAGCAACCTGCTGTGGTGGTTTCGCGATCAAAAGGTCTTCATCGCGGCTGACCTGCTGTGGTACCCGGTAGAAGGCGAGCCCCGCAACGCCAAGGCACCAGACGTGATGGTAGCCTTTGACCGACCGGCCGGTGACCGGCTGTCCTACAAGCAGTGGGAAGAGGCAGGGGTCGCCCCGCAGGTGGTGTTTGAGATTCTGTCGGCTTCTAACGGGGCGCTGGAGATGCTGGAAAAGCAGCAGTGGTACGCGCGCTACGGGGTGCAGGAGTTTATCATCATCGACCCGGAAGCCAACCGCTTCGTGCCAATGCTTCGGGTCGGCGAGCATCTGGTGCAAGCGGATTTTTCCCCAGAGAGCTGGCAGAGCCCGCACCTGGGCATCTGGCTGCGTCGCCAAGAGGGTGAACTCAATGTCTTCTTCGCCGACGATACTCCCTTCAAGACCCTGACCGAGAGTCAGTTGGAAGCCGAAGCCCAACGCAAGCGCGCCGAAGCCGCCGAAGCCGAGCTGGAGCGCCTGCGCCAGCAGCTGAGGGAGCAGGGAAGTTGAAGGGTGGAAAGGCGCATCGCGACTGAGGCGTTTGGGGGGGAGTTATGTGCGCAAACCTACGGCCGCGTAGGGAAAGTCCGCACAGTCTGGGCACGTGCCAACACGAGGCCCAGTCCGCCTTGGACATTGGAGTAGGGCGTTTCGGCAGGGAAGAAGATGGCTTCCAACGTTCCGGAATTAAGAGCCCCGGTGCGTAGCCTGTTGTAGTAGCCGGGTGACCAATTCCGCAGGATCAGCCGTAGACTGTCATGGGTAAACCGATCGAAATCCAGGCGGTACGTACTATCGACGAGAAAGCTCAAGTTTTGGGGTTGTCCATCGGTGCATGAGTCTGGAAATGCCTGGGCAATTACCGGACAGCCACTCAGCCCATCAGTCTGGCTTTGTTCTCGCTGATAGTTAAGGCGCGCCTCAGGGCCAGGTAGCGGCTGTAGCCGTACTTCATACACCTGGCCCATGCCCGGTGGGTCGTCAAAAGTCATGCGCAGGCGGTCGCGCGTCTCCCCATTAAAAGACAGGGTTATGGCATCGCGTTCGTACCCTAATACCTCCCCTGAAATGGCGGCTGGCATACGCACGGGTTCGTGCGAGACAAGGGCGCCCTCGGCCAGTTGGGCCACGAAGCGATAATGTCGCCCCACTTGCGGGCGGAGGCTGTCCGCAGCCCGGTAGTAGCCTCCCCCGCTATGCATGAGCCGGGCCAGGGTGTCGCCATCTACCAGCACCCACACGCGCGCATCGGTGATGCGTGGGATACTGTCCGGCTCGCTGGGCGTCAAGGTCGGGATGGTCTGGGTCAGCCAGACCCAGAACGGCGAGTCGGGGGTAAGCAGGGCGTTCATGACCGGCCGGTCGCCAGGATAAGGCGGAATGAGATTTACCTCGCGCTCGCAGGCGCAGCAGGTCAATAAGATCAAGACAAAAAAGCAGCGTGATTTCATGCCAAGTTTAGGTTGAAGGGGCAAGGTTTTCACAGTTTCCTATTCATCGTCCCACTCAGGCCACCGTACCCGCAGGGGATTCAACTGGACAAACACACCCGCCCGGATGTGCAGGCCATGAAAAAACCAGCTACCCGCCGGCTGTAGGTTTCTGCTGGTGCTGAATCGGCCATACAGCTCTAGTCCCGCCCGTTTGGACAGGAAACGGGTCACGCCTACGCCCCCTCCAAGGTCCAGCCCCACTACGCGCACCGATTGCAGCCGCGGCGGTATGCCCGCGACGAGATCGCCACGGTTGCGCGTGTATGCAGGATCGACCTGAATAAACCACAGCCACGAGGCCTCAGGGTTGCTAAGGTAGGCGCGCAAGAGGGGTTGTACGGTCAGGCTCCGCTTCGGAAAAGTTTGAGCAGGCGTAAGGCCGATCCCGCCGCCGATTCCCAGCCCCAGGTGATTCGTAGCGAGGTACAGCACATATGGTTGCAGCTCCACGCCCGGGCGCAGGCGCAGGCCAGGAGTAGAGACATTGGTCACATCCACCCGCCCTTGCCCGGCCAGTAGCCAGTGGTGGCGGGCAATTTGGCCTTGGCTGCTGAGCGCGGTCAGGAGGCACAGCGTGAGGAGTAACAATCGGTTTCGCATGCGGTATGTTGATTGATTTCTATTTCAGGGATCAGAATTCCCACTTGTACCCCACATAGGGTAGAATCGGCAGAAAGCCCGTGCCGCGCACCTCGGGATCACGGATGCGAGTCCACCGGCCTTGATCAGCATTGAAGGAATATGCGCCGCCCCTCACGCTCACGGCCACTACATTGACCCGGTTATAGACATTGTAAATGCCCATGCGCCAGTACGCATCTCTGTTCCGGCGCTTGACCTGATAGCCCAGGTCGAGGCGATGATAGGCTGGGGTTCTTTGGGCCTTGACCGCATAAACCCTATAGGTTGGCAAAGTGGGCACTGAGGGGTCTGAGAGCCCATCAGGCTGGCCTGCCCAGTCGAGCGTAGCGGCTTGGGCCACGGGCAGATAGATGGGGCGCCCGCTCTGGTACACCCAGTTGGCGTAGAAGCTCTTGCGCTTGGTCAGGCGGTACCTGAGGCTCAGGTCGATCTGGTGTGGTCTATCAAAAGGCGAAGGCTGCTGCCGTTCACCGGGAAACTGCCACAGGCTGCGCGACCAGGTGTAGGCCAGCCAGCCGGAAAAGCGCAGGTATTCTGCCTGTACCATAAACTCTGCGCCATAGGCGCGACCCTGTCCGTCGCGCTCGGTGCGCGCCAGCCAATCCTCTGGTAGGGGCAGCCCTATATCGAGGTATTCGGGGCGAAAGCGCACTTGGGCATCGGTCCGCCGGTAGTAGCCTTCCAGGGTCAGGTGCCAGTGTGGCCAGCGCGTCGCTACCCCTGCCGAAACCTGGTCCCCACGCTGCGGCGAGAGCGCCGCACTCGCTGGTAAAAAGGGGTCGCCAGGAATGCCCAGATTCGTATTGCGCCACCCGTCCATAGCTAGCCGAGACCTGCCAGCGCGGGCATAGCGCATAGGCGGCATGTAGGCGCGGTTCCCAGGAGCGAAACGTGCTGTCTGGGGCCTGGAAGAGGCTCATCCGCATACCTACGGCCAGCTCCAGTCGCCCCCAGCGCCAGCGATCCTCCAGCCAGGCCGCCAGGTGCCGGGCTGGGATCAGGGTATCGGTGCGGCTGATTGGAGCGTTCAGGTCGCCTGCCTGCACCCGCAGGTCCCGCGGGCGAAAGCGATGCAGGTCGCCCTGCACGCCTCCTTGTAAGCGGTGCCCCCCACCGGGGTAAAAATCCAGGGTGCTCCGCCCGCTCCAGTCTTGTACCCCATGACGGCTGTCCAGCCGATCGGTCAGCAGGCTGTCCCCCGCAAAGTAGCGATCATCGCCCACCAGTTGAAAGGCGTAGCGGGAATAATGCGCCTGTGCCTCCCAGAACCACCTCTGCCCCAGGGGGCGGGTATAGCGGAGGTTGGCTGCTTGATTGATCCAGTTGTAGCGGCCCAGGAACTCATCCCCATTAAAGGTCCCCTCCCGGGTAGTGAACCAGTCCTGGCCATGGTAAGCGCTGAGGAATAGCCGCCCTCCATCGCGAAAGCGATGGTTCACCTTGCCGGTGAGGTCATAGAGCCAGTAATTGAATGCTGGTTCAGGGCTGCCGCTGCGATACGCCAGGCCAATAGGGATGGCGGCCAGGGTGGCATATGAGCTGCGCGCCGTAGCTAGAAAACTGCTACGCTCCCCCAGGGGACCCTCCATGCTGAGCTGGGAGCTGACCAGGCCGATGCCCGCCTCCCCACGAAAGGATTCTGAATTGCCTTCCCGCATGCGAAGGTCCAGCACGGAGGCCAAACGCTCGCCATAGCGGGCTGGGAATTGGCCTTTGTATAAATCTACCTCTTGGAGGGCATCGCTGTTGAAGGCGGAGACAAAGCCCAATAAGTGGGTGACATTATAGAGCCGCGCGCCATCCAGCCGGATAAGGTTTTGGTCGGGCGTGCCCCCGCGTACCAGCAGTCCGCTGCTGCCCTCGATTCCCAGGCTCACTCCGGGCGTCAGCGCCAGGGCCTTGAGGATGTCGGGTTCGCCCAGCAGGGTGGGCACCTCCTCCAGTCGCTCCACGGGAAATTGTATTAACCCCAGGGTAAGGGGCTCCCCGGCCATCGCCATAGAGTCGTCGATTTGTACTGCCCCTGCGACACGGGGTTGCATCGTCAGAGTGATGCTGCTGTCACGTTGCATCACCAGCGCCAAGCGGTGCGGCTGGTAGTTGGCCGCACGCAACAAAAGTACCATAGGCCCAGCCTCCCGGCTCAGGCTGAAAAAGCCATAGCGGTTGCTATAACTACCCTGCTGAGACAGGGAGTCATAGACGGTCGCCCCCGCGATGGCTTCGCCATGGGGGTCGAGCAGGTAGCCCCTCAGCGTCAACTTAGGCGGAGAGTGAAGCGCCATCATATCCCCCCGCTGCGCCTCCTCCACCCGAAACAACCCCACCTGTCCCCCGATCACCCGGTACCCCAGCCCGGTGC
>RFHL01000518.1 GCA_003696875.1 Bacteroidota bacterium
ATCCAGCCACATGGCCAGCTCCAACAGGGTCTTTGCCTCGGCAGGCAGTTGCCCGGCCGGGACATCGGGAGAATAAAAGGGGTGATTCAACTGCACCCTAACCAGATGCGGGTAGTCCGGAAAGCGAAACCCCAGTAGGCACCGGGGCTGGTCCATAAACCCAAAATCATAGGTCTCCTGCCAGGTAAACATGGTTTGGGGATCGCGAAAAATGGCCTGCAGGCGCTCTTCCAGGCCGGCGGGGGTTGCTTCGGTGTAGGACCAGGCCACCTGTTGACGCGTTGGCGTCAGGTACTCGGTTTCCAGGGGGCAGATCCCGGAAATCTTGACCCGCAGGACAGCATAGGTGAGGGCTTCGGTCCATCCATCGGAATAGAGATACACAACAGACTCATCCGCCGCCAGCGGGCAGTGGGCAAAGGGGTAGCGCTCGACGAGGGAGGACATAGGGCTTATCGGCTTTGCAGATAGGCGGCCATCCGGTCCATCGCCACCTGCAGGTGGTCGGCGGGCAGGGCGGTATGCACGATGCGAAAGAGGCCCTTTTTCTGATGCTGAAAGCCCGCCCCCGGCGTGAGCAGCACGCCGCTGTGGTGAAAAATGTCCAGCCACAGCTGATGTTCATCCCCCGTCTCGTCCAGAAACCGCGACAGGTCGGCCCAGACGAACAGGCTACCGCTCGCGGGCAGATAGGGCGCGCCCAGGCTGTCCAGGGTCTGCGTGACGGTCTCATAGCTGCGTCGCAGAGCTTGTTGGTTCTGTGCGATGTAGGAAGTGAGAAAGGCTTCGTCCTGCATCAGTTCGCCCACGACCCACTGGGTGAGGTTGGAGACCATATGGGGAATGTTGGCGTTGCCGTAGGCCGCCATAAAGGCCTCATTGCGAGAGTGGACGATGCCAAAGCGCAAGCCCGACATGGCAAAGTCCTTGGAGAGGGCGTACCAGAGGTGGAGGAAAGGGCTCTCTTTTTCGGCCATGATCTGGGCGAAAGAGATCGTATCGGCCGGGACTTGTCCCGGCAGGGTGGAGAGACCATATATTTCATTGACCACGAGGTGCACCTCGTGGGCGATGCACCAGCCGGCCAGCGCCCGCAGGCGGGCGGCGGGATACATACAACCCGTCGGGTTGTCGGGGGCGGTCAGCAGCAGGATTTTCAGCTTTTTGCCCTGCGCTGCGATCTCGGCCAGGGCCTCGTCCATCCGCGCCGGTGTCACGGGCCCCACCGGGCCGTGGTCAGCCAACTCGACATGGGTCTGCAGGTCGTAGCGCTCCAGGCCGGCCTTGGCCCCGAGGTCGTGGGTATACATGGGGTAGGAGGGCGCCGGGATGGCCACCACCTCGCCCGGGTTAGCCAGCAGAAAGGCGCTCACCTCTATGATGGCCGAAGCCCCGGCACTGAAGGCGAGTTGATCGGGGTGGACGGTCGTCTGACAGAGGAATTTCTCCATGAAGGCCGCCACGGTGGCCCGTACGTCGGGATGCCCCAGGGGATCGGTGTATTGAAAGACCCAATCGGGCGGGCTTTGCCGCAGGATGCCCGACAGCCGCGCCTGAATGAAGGGGATCATGGGGCCGTTTTCGGCCACATTGAGGGGAAAGGTGCCCTCGGCGTTGTCCTTGGGATGATAGAGGTTGGCGGCGGCCTCCATAAAGAGGGCCATATCGGCCCGGGCCGCATGGGCGGCAAAGTGCTGCCCTTTATTGGACAGGCTGCTAGAGGCGGTGTCGGAAACAGGTGGCATATGCGGGAAGACAAATAGAGGCGAAGGGTGAAAAAGGCATTCCTTTGAGGTAAAGATAGACAATCTTACCGTAGCCCCACTACCTGCTGTTTTTCCAGCAGGTGGGCCGGCACCACCGCCTGTATGGTCTCCTTGAGGCGGTTGATGATCGACTCCTTGATGAAGCTGCTGTGCACGACGATGCTGACCTCGCGCACGGGCTCGGGTTCGGAAAAGCGTCGCAGGTGCGGGCCATCGGTC
>RFHL01000519.1 GCA_003696875.1 Bacteroidota bacterium
TCCCCTCTCCTCACCCCCGAAGCCCTGCAAGCCGCCGTACAGGACGGCAGCATCGATACCGTGGTCCTGGCCTTCACCGACCACTACGGCCGCCTGAGCGGCAAGCGCTTCGACGCGGAATTTTTTCTCGACACCGCCATCAAGGACGGTACCCACGCCTGCGACTACCTGCTCACCACCGACATGGAGATGGAGCCGGTGCCGGGCTACAAGATGGCCAACTGGGAGCTGGGCTACGGGGACTTTCATCTGGTGCCCGACCTCGCGACCCTGAGGGTCGCGGCCTGGCTGGACCGCACCGCCTGGGTGATGTGCGACGTCTACAACGAACAAACCCACGTCCTGCAGGCGCAGGCCCCCCGCAGCCTGCTGCGGCAGCAGTTGCAGGCCGCCGAGGATCTGGGTTACCGGGTCATGGCCGCCTCGGAGCTGGAGTACTACCTCTTCGAAAACAGTTACCGCGACGCGCATGCGGCGCACTATCACGACCTGGAGCCGGCTGGCTGGTACCTGGAGGACTATCAGCTGCTGCAGGGCAGCCGCAACGAACACTTCACCGCCGCCGCCCGGCGGCGGCTGCGCGACTCGGGCATCCCCGTCGAGACCTCCAAGGGGGAGTGGGGCCTGGGGCAGCACGAGCTCAACATCCGCTATGCCGAGGCCCTCGACATGGCCGACCGGCATCAGCTCTTCAAGCAATGCCTCAAGGCCACCGCCGATGAGCTGGGGCAATCGGTGACCTTCATGGCCAAGTACCACGAGGAGCGGGCCGGCAGCAGCTGCCACATCCACCTGAGCCTGTGGTCGGGGGAGGTGAATGCCTTTGCCGGCGAGCAGGCTATCGGGCCGGTGATGGGCTCAGACGTCTTTCGCTGGTTTCTGGGCGGCTGGATCGCCCATGCCGCCGAGATGATGCCCTTCTATGCCCCCACGGTCAATAGCTACAAGCGCTATGTGGACGGTTCCTGGGCGCCCACCCGCCTGGCCTGGAGCTACGACAACCGCACGGCGGGCTTTCGGGTGGTGGGGCGCGGGTCCAGCCTGCGCATCGAGTGCCGCATCCCCGGCGCCGACTGCAATCCCTACCTGGCCTTTGCTGCGGCCCTGGCCTCGGGGCTGGATGGCATCCGGAATCAGATCGAGCCGCCGGCAATCTTCGCGGGCGATGTGTATGCCGCCCAGCACCTACCGGAAGTGCCCCGGAGCCTCCGCCGCGCCACCGAGGCGCTGGCAGGGAGTACCTTCGCCCGGCAGGCCTTTGGGGAGGCGGTGGTCGAGCACTATCTGCACTTTTTCCGGACCGAGCAGACGGCTTATGATCAGGCGGTTACGGATTGGGAGCGGAAGCGGTATTTTGAGCGGATTTGAGGGGGGGGATCGTTATGAGAAATAGGTGGATACACCGTGGAACAGCTTATTCTAAAGAACAAATCAACTGTTTGCCGAGATAACTAGTGTTTCGTCAATTCCTATTTTATGGGTAGTGTTGCTTTTCAAAACTAATCTCTTCCCATGGCGGCGAAAAACATCGGATTCACCTGAGCGACTCAGAGCGAGCATACTTGATCGACCTGATCGACATACGTAGCCCAAGAGCCACCAAGCCAAACGGGCGCATATCCTCCTAGCGGTCGATGAGTCAGGTCCTCAAGGCGGTGTGAGCAACCGCGATAGCGGCCCGGGACTATCGGGTGACGGTAAACACGATTGAGCGTTACTTAAGCCTTGGCGCGTAAAATCTTGGGTCATCCCAACGGCCGGAGCGGACTTTGTGTATCACATGGAGCAGGTACTGGAGGTGTAGGCGCGTCCCTATGATGAAAATCACCCTGTAGTCTGCCTCGCTGAGTCGCCCAAACAACTCATCGGTAGTGGGTGAAATTGGTTGTTAGCCTCATGGGAAGGGCTGCTAATCAGTAGTCTGGAAGCAGCTAGACACCAATTCGATACACCACCAACTCATCGAACAGTCTCGCCCGACTTATAAAGACGAAAAAGGGGAAGTGCATCAAGATTACGCGTACATCCGTCATGGCGTGCGAGACCCCTACATGATCACCGAGCCACTAGGGTCGAGGCGCGAGGTGCTCGTCAAGCCCAACCACAACAGCCAGACCTATGCCGAGGTGCTCGCCCATATCGCAGAAAACATGTATCCCGATCAGGACCAGATTACCCTCAATGAAGACAACTTAAGCGCCCACCGCATGGCCCCTCATATGAAGTATTCGCCCCCGAACGCGCCCGGAAAATTGCCCGGAAGTTTCAGGTGGTCAGAACGCCCGCCCATGGCTCCTGGCTCAATATCGCGGAGTGTGAACTCAGCGTCCTGACCCGATTGGGCCTCAAAGAACGGGTCAAAGACGAAGAAACCCTCCGACAAGAAGTGCAAGCTTGGTACAACCGAAGAAATCAGTAGCAGAAAGGCGTCAATTGGCAATTTAGTAACGCGACCGTGAGTTTGGGATAAGCGGAGAAAGATTATTTTATAATAAACTGTTTATCAATTGTTTAGGTGTCATCCTGAGCCAGCCCGAAGGGCGCCAGCGAAGGATCTAATAGGACACCTGAGATGCTTCGCTTCGCTCAGCATGACA
>RFHL01000520.1 GCA_003696875.1 Bacteroidota bacterium
CCCAAAAGGGGCTTTTTTAGAGAGCGGAAATCATTCTTATCTCGCTTCTGACCTCTCGCTTCTGACCTCTGATGTACCCTTCCGCCCCTTGTAAATCCCGTCCATTTTTAGACAGGATGAACAGGATGGTTTTCATGCTCTGGGATTCATTTTGGGAGGGGCAGGCTGCCTCGTACGCCCTGATCCACTTCATCTGGTGCATCCTGGCTGAATTTACCGGGCCCTTCTGGTTACAGCATTTGGATTAGCGGGATAATAGTCAGAATTTTCAGGAGAAAGGCCCCTTTTCCCGTGCATAATCATCCGTGCTGTCATGACCACGCCTGAGATACTGATTTTGGAAGATGAAGCCGCCGCCGCCCGGCGGCTGCAGCGGCTGGTCGAAACCCTGCACCCCGACTGGCGAGTGCTGGAGGTCCTGGATTGCGTGGATACCGCCATCGAATGGCTGAGCGAGCACCCCGCCCCGGATCTGATCCTGATGGATATCCATCTGGCCGATGGCTCCTCCTTTGATATTTTTCGGGAAGTCGAAGTTCGCTGCCCGGTGATCTTCACCACGGCCTATGACCAGTATGCCATCCAGGCTTTTAAGGTTAACAGCATTGACTACATTCTGAAGCCGGTCAAGGAGGAAGAGCTGCGCGCGGCCCTCAACAAGTGGCGCGACCTGCGTGGGCAAGCGTCTCCTCCGGCAGACTACACCCCTCTGCTCCAGGAACTGTCGACTCCCTCCCCCAGTTACCAGAAGCGACTCGTCATTCGCTTTGGCCAGCATCTAAAAGCCATCGACATCGAAGAGGCGGCCTATTTCTACATAGAATCGAGGGTGACGATGATGCGTACCCATCAAGGCAAGGAATACCCGGTGGATCACAACCTGGACCAGTTGGAGGGTATCCTGGACCCGGCCCGCTTTTTCCGGATCAACCGCAAGTTTATCGTCCATGTCCAGGCCATCGACCAGATGTATGTCCACTCCAAGTCACGGGTACGGCTGGTTCTGGAGCCGCCCATCGATACCGAAACCATCGTGAGCGCCGAACGGGCGGCGCGCTTCAAAGACTGGCTAAAAGGATAGCCCTGAGCTATCCGTGCTACTATTCCCCCACCGCCTGATTTCTTTTTTTTGTTCCCTCTCATCAATCCCCTTTTTCTCATGACGAACCTGCGTCTGATTTTCCTTTGTTTGGGGCTGTTCACTATGACAGCTACGGTTTCTGCGCAAGACCCGGGTTGAGCGCCTGCTCGACCGGCTGGACTATCGCTACGAGATGACCAGCGGCGGCAACTACAAGTGCATCTTTAATCTGGGCGAACGCACCCAACTGGTGACCATCCAGTCCGAGACCAATACCTACCGGGATGTAGAAACCCGCGAAATCTGGTCGCTGGCCTATCTGGGCAAAAAACGCCCGCCCTACAAGGTCTGCCTGCGCCTACTGGAAGACAATGAGCGCAAGAAGATGGGTGCCTGGGAAATGACCTTCAACGAGAGTTCTGACCAATACTACATCGCTTTTTCGCTGAAGATCCCGGCCGATGCCGATCCCGAGACCATGAATGCCGCCTTACAACTCGTCACCGAGGCCTCCGACGAAATGGAGGTAGAGCTGGAAGGCGACCTCAAGTTTCTCAAGACGGAGGACGAATACTGATCCAGACGGATCTCACCATCCATTAGGAGGCTGTCCTACAGGGCAGCCTCCTTCCGTTTCTACCCCAACTTATGGCCGCACCACCCGATAGCCTACGCCCTTGAGGGTGAGGATCTGCACCGCAGGGTCATGCCGCAAATAGCGCCGCAGACGGGCGATATAGACGTCGAGGTTGCGGGAGTTAAAGAAGGAATCATACCCCCATATGGCCAGCAACAGGTCCTGCCGGGCGACGGGCACCGCCGACTGGGCGGTGAGCAGTTGCAGCAGCTGGGCTTCCCGATGTGAGAGCTTTCGGGTTTCGTCGGGGTGATGCAGTTCCAGTCGATCGGGATAGAAGGTAAAAAGGCCAAGATGGACCACCAATGGCTGCCCCTTGCCCTTGCCAGCAAGTTGCAGCTGGTTTTCTATCCGCACGACCAGCTCCTCCAGGCTAAAGGGCTTAAGGAAATAGTCGTTGCCGCCAGCGGCAAAGCCTTGCAGCAGGTCGGCGGTCTGGGTCTTGGCCGTGAGGTAAATGATCGGCAGGCCGGGCGCTCGCTGCCGTAGCTCCTGACCGATGGAAAAACCATCCCGGTGGGGCAGCATCACATCCAGGAGGCAGATATGTGGCCGAAAGTCCACACAGGTCGGCACGACGGCAGCCCCGTCGGCGATCATACAAACCTCATAGCCCCGGCTTTCCAGGCTTTCCTTTACGACCTTACCCAGAAAGGGCTCGTCTTCGGCATAGAGTATACGGGTCCTGTTCATAGGGCAGCAGGCTCAACATCCTTGGCTTCGGCCGGCAAACACAGCGTGAAGGTACTCCCCTCCCCCGGCCGGCTCCTCACGGTGAGCCGACCTCCGTGGGCCCGGACCACCCCCGCCGCATAACTCAATCCCAGGAGCGGCTGCCGGGCCTGGAAGTGGACCGGGATGGCAAGGTCCGGGCCCAGGGCCAGGGAGTGCAACAAGTTCTGGTGGATGGCAAGCCCTTTTTTGGTCAGGACCCCACCATCGCGACCCGCAACCTACCTGCTGACGCGGTTGACAAGGTACAAGTCTTTGACGAGCAATCGGAAGCCGCCCGCTTTACGGGCATAGACGATGGGCAGCGCACCCGCACCATCAATCTGGCCCTGAAGGAAGACAAAAAGCAGGGCCGTTTTGGCCAGGCGACGGCCGGATATGGGACCGAAGACCGCTATGCCTTCCGTGGCAATCTGAATCAGTTCAACGACCGGCGCCAGCTTTCCGCTCTGGGCGCGCTTAACAACACCAACCAGCCGGGCTTTTCGCTGCAGGAATATATGGACTTCATGGGCGGGCTGCAGATGCTGGGC
>RFHL01000521.1 GCA_003696875.1 Bacteroidota bacterium
CCCCAGCATCGTAGTAGAGATCGCTACCCTGCTCGCTCCACTGCGGGTCCCGCAGCGAATCCTGCCCCGGCACCCATTGGTTGCCGCTCCACTTCAAGACCTGACCGGCACCCGGGGCAACATTGGCGACCGCCCGCCCTTGCAGGGCCTGTACGGCCGGGGCGGGATAGGTCCCACTCAGGTCGCCACCGGCAGCAGTGGCGGTGGTGATGTCGTCGCTGGCGTCGAGGTCGCCGGTGTTGGTGATTACGCCCCCGTTTAAGGCGATGCCCGCCCCGGCGGTGTAGCTGACCGGATCCTGCGGATCCCAGCGGTTGCCGGTCCAGACGAGAACCTGTCCCGGATTGGGACTGCCGCTGACATCGAGCAGGTCGACCAGGCGCAGACTATCCACGGTAGCGGCCCGGGCGGCATAGAGACTGTAGGGGACACTCACGATGCGGCTGGCGCCGATTTCGGCCAGCCCCCCCCCGGCATTGAGCGAGACATTGAGGAAATAGGTGCCGGGTTCGGCCCAGTCGATGCCGGCAAAGGTCCCGACGAGGGCCGTGCCTTCGCCCACCACGGCCTGCATCAGCCCCTGGGCGCTGGTGGTCAGGCTTTGCTGCTCACGATAGAGCTCGGTGCCATCCCGCCGGATGGAAAATTCGACGCCTACACTGGTATTGGTCAGCAGTTGGCCGCCATCGCGGATGACCGCCTGGTAGTTGATACCAGCGGGGACCTGCGCGCGCAAGGGCAGTGCAAAGAGGCAAAAGAAACCCAGGACCCAGAGGGTCCGGAGGCTAGGGAAAGCAGGATACATAGCCGAAGAATTAGCAAGGAAACGCCCATCTGGGGCGGTTCAAGCTAGCAAGATCCCTCCATTTGCCCAAATCATTCTAGAGCCCGAAAAGTCCTGGCAGCCAAAGGCTCAGTTGAGGGACATACGACACCAGAATCAGAACCACAAACATGGCCACATAAAGTGGCAAGAGCGGCCGTACCACTTTGCCGATGCTTACCTTGGCCACCGCCGTCCCCACAAAGAGCACCGAGCCCACCGGCGGCGTACACAGGCCGATACACAGGTTGAGCACCATCATGATGCCAAAGTGAATCGGGTCCATGCCCAGTTCGGTGACGACGGGCAGGAAGATCGGGGTAAAAATGAGCACCGCCGGTGTCATGTCCATGAAGACCCCCACCACCAACAAGATGAGGTTGATGATGAGCAGGATCACGATGGGATTGTCGCTGATGGTGAGCAGGATCTGGCTCACAGTCTGGGGAATGTCCTCATAGGCCATCACCCAGGACATCGCCATGGAGGTCGCGACCAGGATCATGACGATGGAGGTTGTACTGACGGACTTCAGGAAAACGTCGGCGAGGCCTTTGATCGTGATCTCCCGGTAGAGGAAAGCCAGGCCCAGGGTATACAGCACGGCGATGGCCGAGGCCTCGGTAGCGGTAAAGACCCCGGCGATGATGCCGCCGATCACGATGTAGAGCAGCAGCAGGCTGGGAAATGCCCCAAAGAAGGTGCGGCTGCCATAGGTGATGCGAATCTGGTCCCCCTCGGGCCCCATTTCCCGCTTGCAGAACAGCCCGCCCCATGCCCAAAAAAGCCCTTCGTTGAGAATGCGGCTCCCCTGCGTGAGGGGCCGGGGTCGCCAAAAATACCAGATCGTGAGCCCCATCGCGGCCAGATAGCCCGCCCAAAGGCCATAGGTGGCCCAGTCACTGTCCATGCCTTGGGCACTATAGGCGGTAAGCCCAAAGACCACCAGGGCCGGCAGGGCCGTCATGAGACGCCGCCCGGCCCGGGCGCCTTTAATCTGATGGCTCACAGGATATTTCCGCAGGTAGGCGGCGACGCCGGCCACCAACATCAGGGCCAGGCCCACCATGATGCCGGGCAGATAGCCCGCCACGAAGAGCGCCCCGATGGATACGCCACCGCTCGCCACCGAATACACAATCAGAATATTACTCGGGGGGATGATCATCCCCGTGGTAGCGGAGGCGATGTTGACGGAAGCGTTGAACTCGGGCTCATAGCCCTCTTCGGTCATGGGGTCGTGCATCGCCCCCCCAATGGCCGAGGCAGCCGCCACCGCCGATCCGGAAATGGCCCCGAAGAGCATATTGGCAATGATGTTGACGTGGGCGAGGCCTCCTGGTAGCCAGCCGATCACCAGTTTGGCAAAGTCGATCAGGCGGCGGGCAATCCCGCCCTGATTCATCAACTGACCCGCCAGAATGAAGAAGGGAATGGCCAGCAGGGCAAAGCTGTCCAAGCCGGTGGCCATGCGCTGGGAAATGGTGGCAAAATTGGTCAGCGGGTCCATGCTCACCAGCAGGGTAAGCAGGGCCGACATCCCGATGCTGAAGGCGATCGGCACCCCGATGCTGAGGAGGATCAGGAAGCTGGTAATCAGGATGAAGACTTCGAGGAGTTCCATTTCAGAGAGATGAGGGGCGAGAAGCGAGAAGCGAGACAGGGTTTTATTCAGACCGTCAGCTTGCTGGTCGCTCAAGCATATTGGCGAGGGAATAGTAGATGATGAGCAAGCCGCTCAGCGGCAGGACGAGGTAGACATACCAAAGCGGTAGCCCCAGGGCGGCAGAGGTTTGCTTGAGGGTCAGGGTAAGGTACACCAGCCGACTCCCACCGATGACCATGGCGAGCAGGGCAAAGAGGGCCATACAACTCTGAATCACCTGATCCAGGCGGCGGGCGGATTTCCCTTCCAGCCGCCGGGGCAGCAGGTCAATGGCCAGATGTAGGCGCTGCCCCGCCGCGTAGGCGGCGCCCAGCAAGCCTACCCAGATCAGCAGGAAGCGGGTAAGCTCCTCGGTCCAGGAACTGGAGTCGCCCAGGATATAGCGGGATACCACCTGCCAGGTGACGTTTACCACCATCAGCACCATCACCCCGATCAGGAAGGTGGACAGGACACGGTCTATTTGCTTGCGCATAAGGAAGTAAAATCAGGGGTTCCCGAAGCTCGGGATTTCATTTCGTCAACAAAGGAGAGCGGTCAGGCTAATTCGGAGAATCTGCAGCCAGGGTATCCACCGGTGCCTTTACGGCCTGGATCTGCTGGATCAGATCATAGAGTTCGGGCTGATCGCGATAGCTTTCCAGGATGTGGGAGATCTTGTCCATAAAGGGCTGCTTGTCCGGGCGAATGACCTCCACCCCGGCGGCTTGCACCGCCTCCAGGGATTCCTGTTCGGAGGCGGCCCATAGGTCGCGCTGATAGGGAACCGATTCGTCCACAGCCTGCTGCAGCCAGCCTTTTTCTTCCTCCGAAAGCTGGTCCCAAATGATCGTACTGATGATCAGCACATCGGGTACGGCGCTGTGTTCGTTCAGGGCGTAGTACTTGCACACCTCGTAGTGGCGGGAGGTATAGAAGCTCGGCGGATTGTTTTCCGCCCCATCGACCACGCCCTGCTGCAGGGCACTGTACAGTTCGCCGTAGGAAATCGGGGTGGCCGAGCCCCCCAGGCCATTGACCATGTCCTTGGCGGTCTGGCTCTCCATCACCCGGATCTTGAGTCCGGTAAGGTCATCAGGGGTCCGGACAGGTTTTTCTTTGGTATAAAAAGAGCGGCTGCCCGCATCGTAGAAGCAAAGCCCCCGCAGCAGGAAGGCCTGCGGCTCTTCCAGGAGACGCTTGCCAATCGGCCCGTCGAGCACCTCAAACTGATGTTCGCGGCTGCGAAAAATGTAAGGCA
Source organism: Bacteroidota bacterium (assembly GCA_003696875.1). Taxonomy (GTDB): domain Bacteria; phylum Bacteroidota; class Bacteroidia; order J057; family J057; genus RFHL01. The sequence goes on from RFHL01000521.1 coordinate 3,730, forward strand.
GGCCCAGCACCTTGGTATTCGGGGCGAAGTTTTCCAGAATCGCCGCCGACACTTTGGTGATGGCGATGCTGCCGATCTGGAGTAGTTCCAGGCATTCCCGCTCGGTCCCGAGCTGTTGACTGGGATAGATGTCAATCCGAAGTTTGCCGCCGGAGTGAAATTCACAGCGCTCGGCCATGTAGGCCATGGCCTGATGCACCGGGTGGGTGGTGGGCAAGCCATGGGCCAGCTTGAGCGCCCGGTAGGGGCGCACCTGCGCACAGCCCGCCAGCAGGAGCATCAGCAAAATCGGGACGAGTCGTAGTAGGGTCTGTCGCATCGGGACAATCGTCGTTTTGGCCCGGGCAAGCCGGGTTTTCTATAAAGAGCCAAGTCCTAGGCAAAGAAACCAAAATAGGCCCGGGCATTTTCATAAGCAATCCGCTGCACCAGATGGCCCAGCCAGGGCAGATCCGCCGGAAGCTCTCCATTTTCCACATCCCGCCCAAACAAGTTGCAGACAATGCGGCGGAAATACTCATGCCGGGGGTAGGACATGAAGCTGCGTGAGTCGGTGAGCATGCCCACAAATTCGCTCAACATGCCCATGTTGGAGAGAGCGTTGAGCTGCTTCTCCATGCCGTCCTTTTGATCCAGAAACCACCAGCCCGACCCAAACTGAATCTTGCCGGCAATGCTGCCATCGTTGAAATTGCCGATCATGGTGGCGAGCACCTCATTGTCCCGGGGGTTGAGGTTGTAGAGGATGGTGCGGGCCAACTTGTCCTGCTGGTCCAGACGGTCCAGATAGCGGGCCAGGGGCGCAGCGATGGCCCAGTCCCCGATTGAGTCCCAGCCCGTATCCGGCCCCAATTGCCGCATCATGCGGGTATTGGC
>RFHL01000522.1 GCA_003696875.1 Bacteroidota bacterium
ATCTTGGGCCAGCCCGGTTCTACTATTCTGTATCCGAGGCGTTTATCGCTAAAAAAAACGGTCTCACCTCTTGTGCACGCAGGTTGTCTCGCCTCTCGATTCTCGCCTCTGGGCATCTCATTAAAACACATAACTCACCCCAAACTGAAACTGCCGGGGGGGAGAGGCATTTTTAAACACAATGGCGCTGCCGGGAGGGCCTACCTGGATCTGATTGCTCTGGGTGGCATTGTTGCTGTAGCCACTCAGGTTGGCGGTATTCAGGACATTGAAGACATCGGCGCGGAAGAGGAGCTCGCCGGGGCCCAGAGGCAGGCCGTATTGTGCCGACAGGTCAAAGGTGTAGGCCCAGGGCAGGCGGTCGCTGTTGCGACCAGCACCGGGATAGCGGTCGCTGTTGCCGGTATAGCCATCGCCAAACAGCCGCCCATCGCCATTGAGGTCGACGGTGTAGCCGAGGGTGTCGCCCCCTTGTACGATAGCGGTTGGGTAGGGCGTCCGGTTGATAGGCTGCCCGCTCTGGATGAGGGCGGCAAGGGTGAGGCTCAGCCGGTCCACCGGAAACCACGACACAAAGCCATTGATGACGTGGGTGCGGTCGTTGATGGAGGGACCCCATTCCGCTTCGAAATCATTGGCGTCCTCAGCCCGGAAATTGATGCCGTCGGTATCATTCATCAGGCGGGAAAGGGTGTAAATGAGGCGGAAAGCCAGGGGGCCATCGCCGCGGTCGCGTTGCAGGTTGAAGGTAGCGGCATAGTACTGCCCGTGCCCGGCCGACTCGGTCATGACCACATTGCGCGCCACGCCGCGCAGGGTGTCGCCGCCGATCAGGCTGTAGGGCTGGCCACTGCTATCATAGAAGATGGGCACCGGACGGGTGGCGTCCGTGGCCACTAAGCTACGGGCCGTGCCATTGGGATCATTAGCGGCAGGGTAGGGGGTCGGCCCGTTCACGTCCCGGAGGCGCAGGAGGTGCTGCGCCCGGTTGTGAAAGACATCCACCGAAAAGAGCGTCTGCTCATTGACCTGATACTGATAGCCCAGGGTGAACTGGTGGGCCATAGGATTCTGATAGCCAGAGGGATTCAGGATGCGCCGCTCGCCGCCGAAGAGCCCCTCGCGGGGGTTGCCCCCCGCCAGGAGTTCGGTGGCCGTAGGCCCTTGAAGGTAGCTCACCTGGGGGAAGCTCGCCTCCAGATCCCCTGCCGCGATGAGTCGGTCTACATCGGTACCGGCGGGCAATTGCCCCAGGTCCACCAACTGCTGGACCTGGGCCCGGTAGTCGGCCGCGTCGCTGTTAAACTGGATGGCATCGCTGTAAATGGCATAGGTGATCTTGTCGTAGAAGATGCCGTAGCCAGCCCGCAGGCTACTGTGGTCATTCAGCCGGTAGTTGGCGCTGAAGCGGGGCGCCAGGTTGTTGAGGTCGAGGCGGTCGCTGCCGCCGCGGGAGAGGTCGTCCAGGTCATAACGCAGACCCAGGTTGAGATTGAGGCGGTTGCTCACCGACCATTGGTCCTCCACGTAGGCCGAGAAAACGGTCTGTCGCGTGCCAAAAGGTTGACTCAGCAGCTGCACGCGGTAGTTGAGGACCTGCACGTCGCTGGGCAGATCCTCATAGTCCAGACTAGATCCTAGCCCCCGGGCGCGCAGCTCGCTGAGCTGCCCTTCGGTTAGCTGCACCTGATAGTTGCCCAGTGTATTGTTGGCGCGGGAGAGGGTATGGTCCGCGCTGATGAGATTGATCCCGGTCTTGAGGCTGTGATCCCCCAGGTAAAAGGTCAGCTTTTCCTGCAGCTGAAGTGTGTTTTCGATGGCATCAAAGAGGTAGCCTGCGCGGCCCAGCAGGGCGATGGTTTCGCCCGCAGGATTGAAAACGGTGACGCCGGGGGCCTCGCCATTGACGGGGTTGAAGTAGTTCCAGCGGAAGCGGCTGTACTGCAGGTTGGTTTCTGCCAGGGAATTTTCCCCGATGTAGCTGTTTTGCGAAGCTACCAGCAAGGAATTCCGATCCTGCGTGCTGGCTGCAGAGGGAAAGGTGGCCCCACCTTCGAGGCCGCCGCCTTGCCGGTCCAGCTGGACCAGGCCACCATGCACGCGTAGCGTGCTGCGCCAGCGCTTGTTCCACCAGTGGTCCAGGCGGCCCGAGAGGTAGGTCATCCGGTTTTGGCCCCGGATGGTCTCGGCCACCCCCGGCCCGAGCAGGTCGGGCGAGGTGAGCAGGTTGTCCTTGAGGTCCACCGTTTGCTCCACGTTCAGATAGTAAAAGGTGCGGTCCTTGGCCAGGGCACCGCCCACGCCAAACCCACCCTGATAGCGCTGAAAGCCATCCTTGACCGGATTGCCGTATAGGTCGCGCTGAAACTGCGCGTAAGGGGAAGTACCATCAATGATGGCCCCCGGTCGCACCAGTACGTAGGCCTCGCCGTGCGCGTCATTGCTGCCGCTCTTGGTGGTGATGTTCACCACCCCATTGGCCGAGAGGCCATGTTCGGCGGCGTAGTTGTTGGTCAGGACGGTGATGTTGCGGACCATGCCCACCGGGATCGCAAACTTCTGACCGCCCAGAAAGCGCTCGTTGTTGTCCATCCCGTCGATCTGATAGTTGGTATAGAGCCCGTTGGAGCCATTGATGGCGACATTGGGGGCCTCGGGGTAGAAGCCGGTGGATTGGGTCACGTTGGGCAGGCGATAGAGGGCACGGGTGATGTCGCGGCCCTCCACGGGTAGGTTTCGTACCTCCGCCTCACGCAACTCGGCCCGCACCTCGGCATTGACGGTATTGATGCGGGTGGTGGAATTGCCGACAATGTCGACGACCTCGGTTTCGGCGGTTTTGGTGCCGCCGGTGAGGAGCGTCACGCTGCCCGCCTGGTTGGCGGCCAGTTCGATCCCGGCCGACCGGGCCCCCAGATAGGTGGCCCCATCGGGGAGGATGACCTCATAAGGCCCGCCGGCGGGCAAGCCGCCGAAGACGGTCTTGCCCTGGCCATTGGTGCGACGGACAAGGCTCAGGCCCTGATCCGGCCGCTGCAGGGTGATTTCCACCCCGGCGAGGGCTTCGCCGCTGGGGGCGGTGACCACTACCTCCAGGCTTGCCTGGGCCATGAGCCCCAGGCTGGCCTCCATCAGGGCCAGAAACAGAAGTATTTTTTGCATGTTATTTTTGCGTGTAGAATGAGAGATGAGATAGGCGAGATACGCGCTGATCGCTGGCCGCTCGCCGTAGGCAGACCGTGTCAGGCCCGGGGAGGGGCCCGGCCAGCCGGCGTTCCCATCCAGACAAGCCGGGATGGGGAGGCGCTCTCCGGGAGAAAGGACGTCTTTCGGACTATCCTGGACAGCCAGGCCCAGGCGGGTGCCGAAACGGTTCTTAGCCATTGCCACAGGTCTGCCTGATGGTCCAGATCGGTGAGGCGGCGTAGCCAGGTGATGGTCAGGGGGGCGAGGGCCGCCGCGAGGGCGGCTTGCACCCGATCGGTCTCCCAGGGGAGACGAGCGAGTTGTTGGGGACAGAAGTCGGCCCGGTGC
>RFHL01000523.1 GCA_003696875.1 Bacteroidota bacterium
CGTACCTTCTTGGCTGTTCCGACCACCGATTACCCCCATTGCTCCCCATCCAATGCAGGACCCGGAAGACAATCGTCCCGCCAAAAAGAAGCCTTTGCTTCATGACTATGTGAGATATACAGGCCTGGGATTTGAAATCCTGGCCTGTATACTCATATTTGCAGGCGCGGGATACGGCCTGGACCATTGGTTGCAGACAGAGAAACCCTGGTTTCTCCTGGCGCTGTCGCTGGTGGGCTGTGCGGCTGCCATATATCTTATGATCCGGACCCTTAAGTAATCGGCTTGTCCATTCCTCGTTTTATCCTGGTACTCTCTGTCGTTGGGCTTCTGCTCGCCGGCGCAGCTTTCCTGACTGTACAGTACCTTGCCCCAGCTTACAGCCTCCTGGCCGTTCTCCTTGCCACGGCCATGGCCTTTTTTCCCACCCTCCTGGCCTACAGCATCACCTATATGGGGCTGGACAAGGATACCTCACGCTTTGTGGGATTCCTTCTGACGGGTATGCTGGGCAAAATGCTCGTCGGCGTGCTCGCCATCATCCTGGTAGCCTTGCGTTTTCGCGAGGTCCGCAACGAATTTGTGGTCGCCTACCTCATCGGATATTTCGTCTTCAGCGCGTTTGAAGTTTATGGTTTAATCCGTAAATTGCGGCCAAATTTTTAGGAGCCTCTGCACTCAAGAATGATTCTATATAATGTCAGTTCCCAAGTTACTGATTTTCATCCTGTTAATCTTCGGGTCTAGCACGGCTTTTGCCCAGCACGAAGAAGAAAAATTTGATGCCGCTGGTACAATCCTGCACCACATTCTGGATACGCACGATTGGCACATCACGGATATCCCCACGGGAACTGATGCAGAGGGTCACGCGACCTACACGCCTATCGCCCTGCACCTGCCCTGGTTCTTTTACAGCAGCCGGGATGGGTTCACCTTTGCCAGCGGGACGGAGTCACTGCTCGAAAAGGGCTATGTCCCCTATCACGAAGGGTTGTATCCGCTCAAGGCTGGGGTTTCGGTTGCTGAGCATATGGACGATCACGGGCATCTGGAGATCCATATGGAAGAGGAAGCCTTTAAAGAGGCTTACGTCGATGAGGCGGTAACGGTCATCGACCTCTCGCTGACCAAGACTTCTCTCCAGATGATCCTGATCGGCCTGCTGCTTCTTTTCGTCTTCCGCGGGGTAGCCAAGGCCTATCAGCGTCGTGAGGGGCAAGCCCCCAAAGGCTTCCAGGGCGCGATGGAGGTGGTCATTATCTTCATCCGGGACGAAGTGGCCAGGCCCTATCTGGGCGACAAAGCCATGGTTTTTCTGCCCTATCTGCTGACGCTTTTCTTTTTCATCTGGTTTGCGAACCTGTTCGGGCTTATGCCCTTCAACTCCAACATCGCCGGCAACATTTCGGTCACGTCGGCCTTGGCTGTGCTCACCTTCATCATCATTCAGGTGAATGGAACCAAGGACTACTGGAGACACATCTTTAACACGCCGGGGGTGCCATGGTGGCTGAAATTCGGGATTCCGATCATGCCGATCGTAGAGGTCATTGGGATCTTTACCAAGCCCTTTGCCCTGGCTGTCCGTTTGTTTGCAAACATCACCGCCGGGCACTTTATGGTGCTGGGCCTGGTTTCGCTCATCTTCATCATGAGCAACGCGGGTGAGAATGTCGCCGGAGGCCTGGGGATCATGCCCATCTCGGTACTCTTCTCGTTGGTAATTTTTGCCTTGGAAATGATCGTGGCCATTGTGCAGCCCTTCATCTTCACCCTGCTGACAGCCGTCTTTGTAGGGATGGCGATGGAGTCGCATGATGACCACCACTGATAATCCTCAGGCGGCCCCGGTCGCCTGTTTTCACGTCTAAAAGCTTTTTTTCACTCTTTAATTTTTCCAACGATATGGAAACTCTTGGTGTACTGGGTGCGGGGATCGGAGCTGGCTTGGCTGCCATTGGCGCGGGTATGGGTATCGGCCGTCTGGCTGCTTCCTCCGTGGAGTCCATCGCCCGTCAGCCCGAAGCTTCCGGTGATATCCGGGGCGCGATGATCCTGACCGCTGCCTTTATTGAGGGCGTAGCCCTCTTTGGCGAGGTGGTGTGTCTGCTTGCCGTACTCGGCTAATCCCAATCGCACGTGCAGTTCAGCCTGGGGGAATGCCCCGGCTGGCTGCGCCTTTTTTCAAGGCCAATCCCTGGGGCGAGCGTGATTCCCCCAGCCAATGCATACCCACATGATCGTACTTGCCTCCATCATGGGTCCGGAGTTGGGGCTCTTTTTCTGGACCGCCCTGATCTTCCTGATCTTTTTCTTTTTGCTCCGGCGCTTTGCCTGGAAACCGATCCTAAGCGCGCTCAATGCGCGCGAGGCCAGCATCGAAGCCTCCCTTTCCGAAGCCAAGGCGGCTAAAGAGGAGATGGCCAAGCTCAAGGCCGATAACGAAGCCCTGCTGAAAGAAGCCCGCGTGGAGCGGGACAAAATCATTCAGGACGCGAACGCCATGGCGGATCGCATCGTCAAGGAGGCGCGTGATGCTGCGGCCGAGGCCGGGGCTAAAGAGCGCGACAAGGCCAAGCAACAGATCGAAGCGGAGAAACTCTCGGCCCTGGCCGAGATTAAGGATACCGCCGCCAGCCTCGCCGTCGAGGTGGCCGAAAAAATCCTCCGGGCCCAGTTCGAAGACCCCAAGGCGCAGGAAGCCTTCGCCCGAAAGGTGATCGCCGACCTGAACCAAAACTAAATTCGGCTTTTCGGGCCGTAGGCCCGCTTTCTGTGATCGGCGGGTCGCCGCCTACATTTCTCTCCTTCTATGGTTGAAGATCGGATAGGATATCGTTATGCCAAGTCGGCCTTTTCCCTCGCCGTCGAGCAGAAGCAGCTCGACCAGGTGCAGGCAGACATGGCCCTCGTTCATAGGGTGGTCGAGGAAAACCGCGAACTGCGTATGCTGCTCGATAGCCCGCTGGTACATGCCAGCAAAAAGCAGGCAGTACTCGATGGCATCTTTAAAAGTCACTACCAGTCCGAGATCACCCCGCTGCTGGTGCAGATGGTCGTCCGCAAGGGCCGGGAACGCTACCTGCCGCAGGTAACGCATGCCTTCCTGTCGATGTACGACGAGGACCAGGGCATCGTGCGGGGCGTACTTACCAGTGCTGCCCCCCTGAGTGCCAAGACGCAGCAGGAAATTAAGGCCGTGGTGGAGAAGGAGACGGGTAAGCGCCTGATTATGGAGACCAAAGAAGACGCCAGCTTGATCGGGGGCTTTACCCTGAAAGTGGGGGACCGCCTGTTTGACGGAACGATTGTTTCTGGCCTGCGCCGCCTCCGGCAGCGCTTCAAGCATTCGGTGGCCTGATGCGATAAACGTATTCACTCGGATTTATTCCTTCATCAATACCGGATTTTTTCTCATAGCCCTTTAGAACTGTAGCAGAACAGCGCTCCGTCGCCCGCATCCACCTGACAGATGCATCCCTTCAGGGCGCTTCTATTGCTCGCTTCTCATCAAAAGCATATACACATGGCAGCGGTAAGACCAGACGAAGTTTCTGCGATCCTCCGGGAGCAGCTTTCCAATTTCAAGTCGGCCTCCCAACTCGAAGAGACCGGGACCGTGCTCCAGATCGGTGACGGCATTGCTCGTATCTACGGGCTCTCCCGCGTACAGGCCGGAGAGCTGATCGAGTTTGAAACCGGCCTGAAAGGCATCGTACTCAACCTGGAGGAAGACAACGTTGGGGCCGTACTTTTTGGCGACTCCGAAGGCATCAAGGAAGGCGACACCGTGCGTCGTACCGGTCAGATTGCCTCGCTCAATGTCGGTGAAGGCCTGCTTGGCCGGGTCATCAACCCACTGGGTGAGCCCATCGACGGCAAGGGCCCCATCACCGGGGAGACCTTTCCTGCCCCCTATGAGCGCAAAGCGCCCGGTGTTATTTACCGTCAGCCGGTAAACGAACCCCTGCAAACAGGGATCAAGGCCATCGACGGGATGATTCCCATCGGCCGGGGGCAGCGGGAACTCATCATCGGTGACCGCTCCACTGGC
>RFHL01000524.1 GCA_003696875.1 Bacteroidota bacterium
AATCATCCGAAGCAGCCGGGCAGAATACGAAGGCCAGCAAAACGGGCCCCTTTTACCCCCCCTACTATTTGCGGGTATTATTCTGGAAGGCGGCATCATCTCATATGACGCCAACGTAATTACCGGCGGGGCAGGGCTCCGATATTTTGGGGCGGGAGCCTCAGGCCAGTACCGCAAGGACCGAGTAACCGTTTACCTCCGAGCGATCTCCACTCGCAACGGAAGAATTCTAAAGAATGTCTACACTTCAAAAACCATTCTGTCCCAGATGGTAGATGTAGGGGTATTCCGCTACGTGAACTTCAAAAGGCTGTTAGAATTTGAAACAGGCTTCACCTACAATGAACCCTCCGAGTTGGCTGTTACAGAGGCCATCGAAAAGGCTGTACACAGCCTGGTTTTGGAAGGCGTGCTGGATGGTCTTTGGAATGCCCAAGACCCACTAGCACCTTATTACAAAGAAAGCGGGGAACTAGACTCTGTGCGAGTCACTGATGCAGCGTTAGAAGCGGCAGCGGCCCAGGCACAGGTTCTGGCTGACTACCAGACAGAAAAGCGACTAAATCAACAAACCGACTTTTTAGGCTACCTCGACGACAACCGCCGAGCACTTACCGGCCTATCCCTCATGCCAGGTACATGGACGTACCTGGGTGATTTCGCCGGTCGTCGACCTGCCGTAGCAGCCATAGCAGGAGCCGAATTCCGGCTCAGGCCCCAGTGGTATCTAGGCTTGGAAGGAGGTTGGGGAAGCATGCAGGCCGATAATGCCTTTGATGCCTCCTGGATGCACATGAGCCTCTCCACCCGCTGGGTTATGTTACCCCAACGGCGTCTAAGCACCTACTGGCAATGGGGGACTGGGGCTTCATACTTGTTGAATGCAGAAGACAGACCATCCGCCTGGTTCCCCTTCGTGAGCAGCCATATTGGACTGGAATACATGATAACCAACCAGCTTGGCCTCTCGGCTCGGGCTGGCCCCAACGTCTACCTATCCGATGCGGTAGATGGTGTAAGCCAGGGCCGGTACGTAGACTACGTCCTTTCTACCCAACTAGGCCTTCATTTTTACCTAAGATAACCTAATCCCTCATGCCACCTACTCGCTTTCATACGCATTCTACCCTTCGTACCAGGGTACTCCTGATGCTCCTCATGACGATCTGTCTTACCATGGGCTGCAGAAGCCTTTCGGCTCAACAGGATGAGGGCCAAACACTCGAAGCCAAAATTGAAGTGGAAACAGAGGCTGAGGGAATGACCCGCTTTTTGGCCGTTATCATCAACAACGGGGCCAAACGAGAAGGGCTTCGCTACGAACTCAAAACGACCAAGCAGGGGCCATCAGGGCGTAGCTCCAACCAGCAGGCAGGTCAGGTGAAGGGGAAAGCCCGCAGCCGGGAAATCCTCTCTAGCACACAGATTAACCTAAGTCCGGCTGATAGCTGCGTGGTAACTCTGCACATTATTCAGGGTGATGAAGTCCTGGCCACCGATTCATGGGAGCAAATACCGAACCCTTAGCCATCTCCGAAAGTGTCTGAAAAAAAAGCCATGAATATCTCCTTCCGATCCTGCCTACCCTTATGGCTTGTACTCATTGGTATAGGAGTCTTGACAGCTTGTGAAGAGACCATTACACCTGATCAATATGGTGTGATCCAGGGCAGTGTCCGGGACTTTTCCAATGACAGCTTGGTTCCGGAAGTGATTCTCACTACCACCGCCGCCAATGCTCCATTCCTCAGTGATTCAACCGGAAGTTTCCTCCTTGAGAATGTCCTGGTCGGCGAATACACCCTTTCCGTACGGAAAAGTGGATACCGCAATGCCAGTGTTAGCTTTTCCGTCACCGAAAATGATACCACCGTACTCGACCTGACCCTAGAAGGCAGCCCCAACAACAATGAAGCTCCCAATACACCCACCTCTCCTTTTCCTGAAAATCAAGCCCAATATGTAGCCAGGAATATTACCCTGAGCTGGTCTGCCAGTGATCCCGACCGAAATGATAGCCTCCGCTTTAATGTGATCCTTATTGCCGGTAATAGTCAAAATCAGGAACTGATCGGTTCGGAAATCAGCGATACAACCATTGAGTTACGTGAGCTAGACTTCTCCACGACTTATTATTGGCAGGTAGAAGTAATTGATCCACAGGGACTCAGGACCAAAGGGCCAATCTGGAGCTTTGAAACTGAAGAACTGCCAGACTACCGAACACTCTACGCCCGACTCGAAAACGGGCGATATGGGATCTATACTACTCTGAGCGACTCAAGCGAATTGCAACTTTCCGAGTCCGGGGAGAGCAGCTGGCAACCGCGGCTTGATCCCCAGCGGGAACGCATTGCCTTTGCCCGAACGGTAGGTAACGAGCCCTTCCTTTTCCTTATGAATGTAGACGGCAGCGACGTGCAACAGCTAAGCCCTGTCGCAATCGCTGGCAATCATAATCCTGGCCGGGGATTTTCATGGTCTCCCAATGGCCAGCAGATTATCTTCGGGCATTACAATCAACTCTATGCGATGAATCGGGACGGCTCAGGACCATATGCTCTGGGTTTGGCCCCCGCCGATCGGCACATCCGGACCTGTAGCTGGAGCCCTCTGAGCGATTACATTGCACTCGAAACCGTTGGTACACAAATTTTTGACACCGAAATCTACCTCCTTCATCGGGCCAGTGGCCAGCTAAACCTAGTGGTAGATAATGCCCCCGGTATCACAGCTAGTCCAACTTTCACCCCTGATGGACAGTGCCTCCTCTACACCCATGACGCCTCTGGCCTGGACAGAATAAATGGTCGCCAATTCGATACGCGTATCTACCTGCTACGCCTGAGTGATCTAAGCGTCGTTGACCTCTCTATAAATAAACCCAACGGCACCAACGACCTGTATCCGCGCCCCTCCCCCACTGGGGCACAAATCATTTTTGTCAATACTCCCAACGATGGTCAAGGCCCCGACGAAGTCTGGATTATGGACATCGACGGCACCAACCGGGAAAAGATCGCCGATGGGACTATGCCCGACTGGCAATAGGTCTCAACATGTGACATGGGCAACCTGGCAAATGCGTGTTGGTATCAATCTTAAGATGCGCTACCCGGGAAGCCCGCCTTTTGCCCGCCCCTGCCTCTCTGGCAGGGGCATTTGCCATTTACCCCCCAATCCCCGAAATTCAGGGAAAAACGCTCCCATGCGCAAGCTCCTCCTGCTTCTCCCTTTCTGCGCCTCTTTTCTTTCGCTTACGGCTCAGACCGTCGCCACCGAACCGCCGCCGGATTGGCTGCTGTTTATGGGGCGCTTTCACCCCCTGTTTCTACATCTGCCTATAGGCTTCCTGGTGCTCAGCCTGATGCTGGAGCTCGCCAGCCGATTACCCAAGCTCAGCCATTTGCGCCCGGCCGGGCGCTTTGCTCTGGTGTGGGGCGCGATCACGGCTGTATGTACCGCCGCGCTAGGCTGGATGCTCTCGCAAGAGGGTGGCTACAGCGAAGATCTCCTCAGCCTACACCAATGGACGGGCATCGGTACCGCAGGCCTGGCCCTCCTGCTGCTGTGGCTGCGCCGCCGGCATCGCCTGCAGCCCAGTACCGGGCGGGGCGTCCTCTATACCATTGGCTGGGTGCTGCTGGCCGGCCTGCTTGCCACCACCGGCCACCTGGGCGGGAGCCTGACCCATGGCGAAGAGTACCTGTTTGAATATGCGCCCCCCGCCCTGCGCACCCTCAGCGGTCGCAGTGCCCAGCCGGAGAAGCCCCTCACCATCGGGAGTTTTGAGGAAACCCCGGTCTATCAGGGGGTCATCGCGCCCATCTTTGCGGGCAATTGTGAATCCTGCCACCGGGCAGGCAAGAAGAAGGGTGGCTTGCGCCTGGACGAGATCGAAGGCCTGCTGGAGGGCGGCAAGCATGGTCCGGTGATCATAGCTGGCCATACCGACAGCAGTGAGCTCTACCAGCGGCTGATGTTGCCCGCGGAGGCCGAAGAACACATGCCGCCCCCAGGCCGTGAGCCCCTCAGCCAGGCTGAAGTCAGCCTGATTGCCTGGTGGATCGATCAGGGAGCCCCAACGGAGGAAAACGTGATGCTGGCCGCCATGGAAATGCCCGAGGACATCCTGGCGATCCTAAATGACCTGAAACAGGGGCCCCCGGAGCCGCTGTTGCCAGAGATCGAAGCCGCCAGCCCCGAACAGATCACCCAACTCAACGAAAGTGGATGGGATGTGCGCAGCCTGGCTGAGGAAAGCCCCTGGCTGATGGTACGCCCTAAGCCATCTGACAGCCTGACCGCCGCCCGCCTGCAAGCGCTGGCGGCGGTAGCCCCACAGGTGCAGGAGCTGGACCTGTCCCATAGCCCCCTGAACGACAGCATGATGGCCACCTTGGCCGCCTTTCCCCACCTCACCCGCCTGAAGATCAATCATACCCGGATCACCGACGCCGGAGTGGCGTCTTTGGCGGGCATGGCCTATCTGCAGTCGCTCAATCTCTACGACACCCAGGTGTCTGACTCCTGCCTGGCCACGCTAGCCCGGCTACCGCGACTGCGCAGCCTATATGTCTGGCAGACCCGCATCACCCCTGAAGGGGTCGAGGCCCTGCGCCAAAGCCTCCCACACCTGGAGGTGGAGTTGGGCTTTGGACCGGAAGAGGGCTTGCGCAAGGCCGGGGGCGCTGCGCCCCGCATCGACGCCCGGCAGCAGGTCTTCGTGGATACGCTGACGGTCCGCGTAGCCGGGGGAGCAACCGCGGCCCGGCTCTACTATACCCTCGACGGGCGCGATCCCGACAGCACCAGCCGGCGCTACGACGGGCCCATCACCCTCGACCAGAGCGCCCATCTCAAGGTGGCTGCCATCCCGCCCGGCGGCCAGCCGGGGGAGGTCAGCGAAGCCCGCTTTTTCCGGGTCGCTCGCCGCCCCAGTGGCCTGATATTGGCCCAGCCTCCCAGCGAGAAATACCCTGGTCAGGGCGCAGCGGGCCTATACGACCTCAAAATCGGCCCGGCCGATTTTAACAAACCCGCCTGGCTGGGTTTTGAGGGGGAGGATCTGGTGGCGACCATTGATC
>RFHL01000525.1 GCA_003696875.1 Bacteroidota bacterium
CCCCAGCAGGAGGAGCGCCAGGGCTCCGATCAGGCGCGGGAAGGCGGCGACGATTTGTTCCCAGACAGAGGCGATGGCGTTTTGGATGACTTCCAGCATCGTGTATGGAGGTTGGCAGAGGTGAAAGGGTCAGGATTCTTGAGAAGCGGGGGGATCTTGGGGTGGGGTGAGGGAGATGGCGGCAGTAGCCACCCCCCCGGCTTTGGCGACAAACAGATCCACCAGGTCAAAGACCAGCTTTAAGGCATAGAGACTCCCGAGGGTTTCCTGTTTGGCATCAGGGGGGAGGGAGGCCTGGGATTCCAGGGACTTGAAGGCATTGGGTTTTTCCATGTCAGGGCTCCATTTTTTCGGCTTCCTGGATCAGTTGGCGGACCCGCTGCCGGGCCCGGGCGAGGCGCATTTTGACGGCGCTCTCGGAAATGTCGAGTTGCTCCATCAGTTCCTTGATGGGGGTATCATCCTGATATTTCAGGAGGAGCAGCATTTTGTCTTCAGGGGGGATACGGTCGAGGGCTTTCTGGAGTTTGTCGGCCCGCAGGGCGAGAAGGTCCTGCTCGAGCTCGTTGTTTTCCTCGGCGAGGTCAGGGCCCTGGTCGATGTCGACTTTCTTGAAACGACTATGGCGGCGGTAGTGCTCTACGCAGTGGTTGTAGGTGACGGCATACAGCCAGGTAGAAAAGCGGCTGTTGCCTTTGAAGCGGGACAGCTGGGTAAAAACCTTGAGGAGAATATCCTGGGCCAGGTCCCGGGCCGGATCCGGGTCTTTGACAAAGCTGATGCACTTGCGGAAGACCTTGTCGGCGTAGCGATCGTAGAGAATGCCAAACAGTTCGGCCTTGCCCTCCTCGGTGATGGCGCTAATGATGGCTTCGTCGGTGGCTTTGTGGTAATCCAAACGGTGGGGTCGGCTGGGGGAAAGGTTAGCGACACAGGTAATTTGGCAAAATACAGGGAAAAATACAGCTTAAAAAAAGATTTTGGCCGTGGATCTATTCTGAATGAACCGTGGAAGGTGGGCTATCGGCCCAGCGTAGCGGCAGGAGGTACTCCAGCAATACGACCAAGCCTAAACTGGCTATAACTACCCCTGCCTTGGCCCCGAAGGCGAGCCAGTACCCATCTACGGCCCCGATCTGCCGGTTGAGGGCATAAGCTAGCAGAAACAGCAGGCCATACAGGCCTAGCCGGCCCAGTTTGTAGGGGATGGGATAATAACGCTGCCCAAGCACGTAGACCAGGCCTGCCATGAGGGCGTAGCAGAGGAGGGTGGCCCAGGCCGAGGCCATGTAACCGTAGTGCGGGATGCCAAAATAGTTGACCAGAATGGTGATAAGGGCACCTGCCCCGGTGAAGAGGATGGCAAAGCGGGTCTGATTGGTCAGCTTGAACCAGATGGACATATTGGTGTAGGCCCCGGCAAAGACATAGGCGAGCAACAGCACCGGGACGGCCTTGAGGCCGCTCCAGTAGGCTCGGTCAATGAAGGTCTTGTCCGGCCCGAAGAGGCCGAAGAAGTCAAAGCTGACCAACTCCTGGGCAAAGGAGCCCACCAGCAGGAAGCCCGTCAGGGCGGCGAGGGTAAAGTAGTGGAACACCCGCGCAAAGGTGCGCGGGGAGTCTTTTTCACCCGCCTCCCGGAAAAAGAAGGGCTCGGCGGCATAGCGAAAGGCCATGGTCGCCAGGGCGATAAACATCACCAGCTTGTAGTTGGCGCCATAGATGCCGTTGAGGCTTTCGCCGCTCTGAAGGGCGCCATCGTACCACTGTCCCTCGGTCCAGCGAAAGGGAAGCATGATGCGGTCCAGGGTCTCGTTCATGATGCCGGCCAGCCCGGCCAGCATGATGTAGAAAGCATAGCGCAGCATGGGGCGCAGCAGCTTGGGATCGGGCCGTAGGTGCCGGGGTAGGTTGCGCCACAGGCTCATGCCCAGCCGGATGACCGAGGCGATGAGGTTGGAGACGAAGACGTACTCGATGCCCATCCGTAGCCATACGACAAAGACGAGGTTGGCGACCAGGGTGACGAGCACATTGGTCAGCAGGATGGCCGCAAACCAGCGTACGCGCTCTTCCTGGCGCAGGCGCGCCAGGGGGAGCGCCGCCAGGGCATCGAGTACGATGATGCCCGCCAGCATGAGGATCAGGCTGCCCTGCCCGGCATAGCCCATCCAGGCGGCGGCGGGTTCCCGCAGCAGCCCTACCAGCCCGCCCAGGCTCAGGGCCATCAGGGCGACCCAGGCAAAGGCCTGGCCATAGACTTTTTTAGGGTCGCTCTGGTCTTGCACGAAGCGGAAAAAGGTCGTCTCCATCCCAAAGGTCACCACCACATTGGCAAAGGCCACATAGGCATACAGATTGGTGTAGATGCCGTAAATCTCCCGGGGGAAGAGGTTGGTGTAGATGGGGGTGAAGGCCAGGTTGATCAGGCGGGAGAGGATGATGCTCGTCCCGTAGATAAGGGTCTGGCCGGCGAGTTTCTTGAGGATGGACAAAGGGTTGGGGCCTTTTGGTGGGCAAAGGACTAAACTTAGCATTCCGCTCCCTCAGAGGCAATGCCAGCGGGCTGCAAAGGCTAATTTATCACCACATAATCGGCTTTTTGTTCCTGTTCCCTTGCTTTCAGGGGCACTTCAAGCAGCTCGTGTACATTGGCCTCAATCTGGAGGGCCAGATTGTGCGTGGGCAGGTCGTTGCAGTCCAGCCCGAAGGGCTCTTCGATCTCTACCGATATGTATTCGATGCCCACGAGGGCATAGGCCACAAATATGGTGATGGGAATGGCCAGAAACCCGAACGCTTCGTCAGGCACCAGCACAAAGGGCATAATGGCGATATAGGCGAGGACAGACAGCTTGATGAAGAAGTTGTGGGCAAAAGGAATGAGCGTAGCCTTGATGCGCTCGCAGGCGCCCTGAATATCGAGGAAGGATTGGGTTTCTGGCTTAATGAGGCCTAATTGAAAGCCGTCGATGAGACCGGCCTGGTAAAGCTGCTCGGTCCTTGCGTAGAGGTCCCTGACAATCTTGTTGGGGACATGGGCAATTGATTCCATGCTTGCCTGGGGTTCGTCTGAATAAGATCGGATGAGGTCATGCCGGGACTAAGCCCGCAGATGGGCCGAGAGGGCGAGCGCAGAGGCCGAAATGCCCCGGGCGAAGAAGGCCCGGTTGGCGGTATCTCTCCGGGAAAGCATCCCGTGCCACAGGACGGTAAGGCCCCGGGTGTGATTGATGAGCGCGCCCCATTGCTTGCGTCTTTCCCACCAGCGGTCATAGGCCGTATTGGTACGGAAAACCAGCATCAGGCTGAGGAAAATACCCAGGAGCGAAAAAACGACCGGATCGATCCGGATCCCCTCCAGCTGAAGCGGTTGGAGCTCAGGATGGGGGCGGAAAAAATGGTCACAGAGGGCGATAGCTGTCGTATACAGCCCTACCATCAGGCACATGCGCAAGGTGCGCCGGATGACGTAGCTGCGCTTGAAATGCCGGAGCGATTCCAGCCAGTTTTTCCGTGGTAGTGGATCATGGGGACGCAGTGTGTAGGGGGGGGAAATATGCCTGAAGATACAGGCGGGCAAGCCTGCCTGCAAACAGGCCTCAAAAAAGAACCCCTCCGGCCATAGGCCAGAGGGGTCCGCATATGGGCAAGCCCCGGCTTATTGCTTGCGCAGCGGGATCAGCTGTGTACCGCTGGGACTCTGCAGCCGGGCCATATAGGCCCCGGCGGGGAGGGTAGAGAGGTCCAGGCTCAGCGCGCTCGTGCCCGGCGCGATGGTTTCCCGGGCGACTTGTCGCCCCGTGAGGTCAAAAATCAGCAATTGGCTGGCTGCTTCGGCGGGAGCCATGCGCAGTTCCAGGCGGTCGCCGAAGGGATTGGGCCAGGCTTGCGCCTGCACCTGCGACCAGGCTTCGACGGTGTGGCTGTAGGCAAACTGGCCGTCGAGGTCGACCTGCCGGAGGCGGTAGAGGTTGCGGCCTTCCAGAGGCTGCTGGTCGGCGAAGGCATAGGTTTGACCTTCCTGACCCGCGCGGGCCGGATATACCCGGCCCAGGGTCTCCCAGCTTTGCGCATCGGCGCTGCGCTCCACCTCAAAGTGGCTGTGCTGCCGCTCGGCAGCGGTCTCCCAGTTGAGGTCCACCATGCCGGCCCGAGGCGTCGCCTCGAAGCGCAGGAGCTCGACG
>RFHL01000526.1 GCA_003696875.1 Bacteroidota bacterium
CCCTACGCCATTGCCAAGATTGCCGGGATCAAGCTATGTGAAGCCTACTACGATCAGCATGGCTGCCGCTTTATCTCGGCTATGTCCACCAACCTCTATGGCCCCAATGACAGCTACGATCCGGAAAACAGCCACGTGGTCCCGGCTCTGATCCGCAAGTTTCATGCGGCCAAGCTCAGCGGGGCCCCTGAAGTGGAAATCTGGGGCGACGGCAGCGCCCATCGGGAATTCATGCATGTGGATGACCTCGCCCGGGCCTGTGTGCTGCTTATGGAGCGCTACGAGGAAAAGGAGTTTGTGAACATCGGAGTCGGGTCGGAGATCAGCATCCGCGACCTCGCGGAGCTGATCCGGGAGGTCGTGGGCTACGAGGGCAGCCTCCGCTTCGACCCTTCTCGTCCCAACGGGACGCCCCGCAAACTGATGGATTCCAGCCGCCTGCAAGACCTGGGATTCCAGCCAGTCGTGGATCTGCGCAGCGGGTTGGCGCAGGTGTACCAGGATTTCCAGGCTCACCATGACCACTACGTGGCCGGGGAGCGGGTCGTAAAAGGCTAGTCATCGGTGCAACCTTTGCGGCCAGCCCTGCATCTGCCGGGGTATGAAGTGGACGCTTACTCTCCTCGCCCTGCTCCTAGCCCTGTGTCCGGCCCGGGGCCAGGATACCGGTGAACTGGCCGATATCCTGAACCAGGCGATGCGCCATCCCTGCCTGCAACAATTTATTCCGGTGGATAGCGGAGGCACGCCCTATCTGCTTGGCTTACTCGCCAACAATCAGATTCCGGAGATTGAGAGCCTTCATTATCTGGGGCATCCACTGCCGGTCACGCGTGGCCGGCGGCGCGAGGCGTCGGCGGGTCACCTTCTCTTGCGGCGCCTGCGCCTGCGCCCGGGCCGGGCCAAGGTGCGCCTGCACTACGGTCCGGATGTGCAGGCCCGAATCCGGCTCGCATGGCGGCCGGGCCTTGGTTGGCAGCTCGATCGGGGATGGGTCCTCCGCCGGAAACGCGGCCCCAAAGGCAAGCGCAGCCTACAGC
>RFHL01000527.1 GCA_003696875.1 Bacteroidota bacterium
CAGGTGGATGGGGCCATCGGCGCCATCGAGGCGCTGCCGGAGATCGTCGCGGCGGTGGGAGGCCAGATTCCGGTCTTGATGGACAGCGGCATCCGTGGTGGGGCCGATGTCTTCAAGGCCCTGGCCCTGGGGGCTACGGCCGTCTGCATCGGGCGCCCCTACGCCTATGGCCTTGCCCTCGCCGGCGAAGCCGGCGTCGCCGAAGTGCTGGCCAATCTGCTGGCCGATTTTGATTTGACCATGGGGTTGGCCGGCTGCCGGCGGGTGGATGAAATCGGACGAAACTGCCTGACCGGCTAGTCGCCAGGTGGGGGGCATTGATCGACACAGCAATGCCCGTGGTCGCAAGAATAAGCAAGAGTGGGAATGATTTCGGTCTATGAAGGGTCTAATGCCCGCATACCTTTTCTCCCATACCCTCTTACCCCACCACACATGTATGCCCGACTTATTCTCCTCTGTGCTGGCCTGCTCAGCAGCCTGGGCCTACAGGCCCAGGACTGGAGCCTGATGGGACGTCTGGTCCACCAGACCGATTCCAGCGCCCTGCAAGGGGCCGAGGTCTTTCTCTGGCAGGCCGGACAATCCCCCACCGGCAAAATCACCAATGAACGGGGGCTTTTTCGCTTTGATGGGCTCTCGGCCGGGGACTATGGCCTCGAAATCCGGCTGGCGGGTTTTGATACGCTGCGCCAGGCCATAAGCCTCAGCCGAGAACGTACCTTCCTGGGCGTGATCGCCCTTTCTCCCCGCAGCTATGCCCTGGATCAGGTGCGCATTGAGGCCGAGCGGGCTGCTGGCCAGCAAAAGGGCGACACCACTGAGTTCAACGCCTCGGCCTTCACCACCAATCCCGATGCCACCGCCGAGCAGCTTGTCCAAAAGCTGCCCGGGGTCATGATGCAAAACGGGCAGGTCACCGCCCAGGGGGAACAGGTGCAGCAGGTTCTGGTGGACGGGCGGCCTTTCTTTGGCAATGATCCGTCGGCGGCCCTGCGCAATCTGCCCGCCGAGGTGGTGGACAAGATTCAGGTATTTGACCAGCAAAGCGAACAGGCCCAGGCCACAGGTTTTGATGATGGCAACACCACCAAGACGATGAACATCATTACCCGGCCGGAAACCCGCAACGGGACTTTTGGCCGGGCCTATGCCGGCTATGGCACCGATGCGCGCTACAAGCTGGGGACCAGCCTGAACTTTTTCCAGGGGGATCGCCGCATCTCCATTGTGGGTCAAACCAACAACATCAACCAGCAGAA
>RFHL01000528.1 GCA_003696875.1 Bacteroidota bacterium
ACCGTGGACCTCTGCGAACATGCCGCCCGGCAAGCCCTGGAGCGGGCCGGCCTTGAGCCCCGCGACCTCGACCTCATCGTGGTGGCCACCGACACCCCCGAGTACCTCACCCCCGCCACGGCGGCGGTGCTGCAGTACCGCCTCAGCGCCGGCCACGCCGGCACCTTTGACCTCAATGCCGCCTGCGCCGGCTTCGTGATGGGCATCGACGTGGGCGTCAAGTACATCCGCACCGATCCCCGCTACACCCACGTGCTGGTGGTCGGAGCCTACGCCATGAGCAAGTACCTCAACAAAGAGGACAAGAAAACCGTCACCCTTTTTGCCGACGGCGCCGGAGCCATCCTGCTCTCGGCCAGTGAAGAGGAAGACCGTGGCTTCATGGACAGCGAGCTCATCACCCTCGGGCAGTACTACGATGGCATGGGCATCTACGGCGGCGGTACCCGCCGCCCCATCACCGAGGAGATGGTCCACAACAAGGGTCACCTCTTCCGCATCAATTACCGCTTCCCCCCCGAGCTGAACCAGCAGATGTGGACCCGCATCGCCCGGGACCTCTTCGCCCGCAACGAGATCGAGCCCCTGGATGTCGATCATTACTTCCTGACCCAGATCAACATCAACAGCATCCGCAAGACGCTAGATAACCTCAAGGTGCCGCAGGAGCGGGCCCATACGGCCATGCAGTACTATGCCTACACGGGCTCGGCCTGCATCCCAATTACCCTCAACAAAGCCTTCGAAGCAGGCGTGTTGCAACCCGGTCAAATCCTGATCATGATCGGCTCGGGCAGTGGGCTCACCTTTGGGAGCACCCTCTTTCGGTGGTAAGCCCAAACATTCATTCCCGAATCGTGTTGATGAGCCCAGGGCCATGGTCCTGGGCTTGCTTCTTATTTAGATTAATTCTAAAATTACCCGTATCTTTCGCCCCAATCACCAACGACCTTCATTTCTATGATCTATACTGAAATCACGCCCAATCCGGCTTCGCTGAAGTTTGTCGTCGAGCGGCAGCTGATGGCGGCCGGGACCGCCGACTTCCCGACGGTAGACAGCACCGAAGATGCCCCGATCGCCCGCAAACTCTTTGACTTTCGCTTTGTAGAAGGCGTCTTCATCGGTCAGAACTTCATCACGATTACCAAGGGGAGCGACTTCAAGTGGGAGGAAGTGATCCCCCTCGTCAAGGACTTCCTCAAGGCCTACTTTGCCAGCAACCAACCGCTGCTGACGGGCAAGTATGCCGAGGTCCCCGAGCCGGAGGAGGTCGACGAGGACGACACCACCCGCCGCATCAAGGAGTTGCTGGAGAGCCACGTACGCCCCGCCGTAGCGATGGATGGGGGCGACATCGTGTACGAAGACTTTGTCGACGGGGTCCTGCGCCTGCGCCTCCAGGGTAGCTGCTCCGGTTGCCCTTCTTCCACCCTTACCCTCAAGCAAGGCATTGAGACGCTCATGACCCGCATGGTGCCCGCCGTCAAGACCGTCGAGGCGGTCTAGCGATCGTTTTACGAATCCTTCAGGTTTATTGGTTACGGCCACGCCCATACGGTGCGTGGCCGTTGCGTTTAGGTGATGGAGGACTTTGGGCTCCGAGGCATGGAAATATCCCGCCCATAAGATAAGTTTGTCACATGCCCCTCACCTACCGCCAACGCCGCCGTCTGGAGGACACGCTGTGGTCCGTCCTGTTTTTCATCATCGGAGTCAATCTTTACAGCATGATCCGCTTCTGGGAAGCGGAGGGCTATCCGGCCTCGGAGCTTCTCGCCGATGCCATCACGGCCACCATCGGTGGCCTGCTCGGCGGCTTGCTGCTGCCTCAGATTCACGCCCAGATCTGGGGACGGACGGGCCATCGCCGCCCGTTTGGCTTGCTCATCCTATGGGCCACCCTGACCGACCTGTTGCTCATCGTGAGCATCTTTGTGCCGGTTACCACCGCCTCGGGGGTATGGTTTTTTGAGCGTAGCTGGGCCGACTCGCTGGCCTATAACCTGGATTACATGACGACCCTCCCCTTTCTGGGGTTGGTGATTTACCTGCTCATGCTCTCGGCCCTCTACAACTTCGTCTGGCAGGTGAGCAAAAAGTTTGGCCGCGGGGTACTACGCGGCATGCTGCTGGGCCGCTACCATCAGCCCCGGGAGACGGAGCGCATTGTCATGTTTCTGGACCTGAAGGGCTCCACCACCATTGCCGAGCAGCTGGGCCATATCCGCTATTCGCGCCTGATCCAAGATTGCTTCTTCGACCTCAACCTGATGCTGCTGCCTTACGAGGCCCAGATCTACAAATACGTCGGTGACGAGGCCATCCTGAGCTGGTCCCTCGCGGCGGGTACCCGCCGCGCCAATTGCCTGGCCATCTACTACGGCTTTCACCAGCGGCTGGAGCGCCGCCGAGCCTGGTACGAGGCCGAATACGGCCTGCTGCCCACCTTCAAAGCCGGCCTAAACGCCGGGCCTATCACCGTCGCCGAGGTCGGCGACGACCGCCGGGAAATCGAGTTTCACGGCGATGTGCTGAACACCGCCGCACGCATCCAAGGCCAGTGCAATGCCCTCGGCAAATCCCTCTTATTGTCCCGGCACCTGTGGGGGTTACTCGGCGAAGCTGAGGGCTTCGCCCTGGAGCCCATCGGCACCATAGAGCTCAAGGGCAAAACCCAAAAAGTGCCGATCTTTGCCTGTGAACTGCGGGAAGATCGGTCCTACGACCCAGGCTTAGCCAAAGAGTTTTCCCAGTAGCCCTTTCTTTTTGGGTTCAATCTGGAAGCCCGCTTCTTGAACCACGGCCATCACCTCGGCCTCGTTCAGGCAATCGGTCTCCACCGTGAGGATCTTCTCAGGATTGTTGGTGTCGACCGCCCAGCTGGTAATGCCGGTGGCTTTCTCCATAAAAGGGGTCACGGTGGCGATGCAGCCGCCGCAGTTGATGTTGGTTTTGAAGGTATACGTCATGGGAGGTATTATTTAAGAAAAACGGACCCTTTGTCTGGGCTCTGCCGGGAACAAACCCATCCAGGCCCCTGCTTGTCGGAAAACACGCCTGTTTTATGGCCAAACGGCCGCAAAAGGTTTAGGTTCAAAATAGGGCTTTGGAAAAGCAAAAGGCAAGTGTCCCGCGCCCTTTGGCTGATTGCCTTGGGCCAGCTTGGCGCAATCCCGGGTAATTTCTTAGCTTTGTCGCACTTGGCCTGCCACCGTAGTTCAAGGGATAGAATAGGCGTTTCCTAAACGCTTGATCCAGGTTCGAGTCCTGGCGGTGGCACCCTCACGAGCCGCCTTCCAGCCGGAAGGCGGCTCGCTGGTTTTATTCCGCCAGCTTGCTCTGGCGCGCCAGGATGCGCTCCCCCACGAAGAGGTCTTCCGGTGTGGTAATCTTGATGTTGTCGTAGCTGCCTTCGCAGATGCGGATGCGCCCCCCCTGCGCCTCAAAGAGGCTGGCATCATCGCTGAAGGCATCGTGTGGTCGCTGCCTGTAGGCAGCCAAGATTTGCGACAGCACAAAGGTCTGTGGGGTCTGCACCTCCAGATACTGGCTGCGGTCCACCGCCTGACTCTTGCCATAGGGGGCTTGTCGCCGCAGCGAGGCCTTGACCGGCACACAGGCGACGGCCCCCTCATCGGGGGTAGTCTGGCGATAGGTGCCCGCGATCAGGGCTTCGGTGGCAAAGGGGCGCACCCCATCATGGATGGCCACGAGACAATCGGCCGGGTCGCGCACCTGTGCCGCGAGGCGCTGCAGGCCCATAAATACCGATTGGGTGCGGCTTTCGCCGCCCGGGCAGAGGCTTATGCGTCCCAGGTCGTCCTCACTCAGGTGCCGGGGGCCGAGGTGCTGCCAGTGGTTGAAGCTATCCTCGGACAGAACCAAAACGATAAGCAAGCCAGGGTCAAAAGCCAGGAAGCGGCGCAGCGTGTGCACCAGGATCGGTTTGCCGCCCAGCGGCAGAAACTGTTTGGGGACACCGGCCCCCATACGGCTGCCGGAGCCACCCGCGACAATCAGGGCAGCGAGTTGCATATGTGCGTGGTCAAGGGGCCAGGCGGTAGGCCTACTACAAAATCAGCATGGCGTCGCCATAGCTGTAGAAGCGGTACTTTTCCTTAATGGCTTCTTCGTAGCACTCCATCATAAAGTCGTACCCCATGAAGGCCGCCACCATCATGAGCAAGGTCGACTTGGGCCGGTGCAGATTGGAGAGGAAGGCATTGGCGATGCGGAACTCGTAGGGCGGATAGATAAACTTATCCGTCCAGGATTCCTCCACGGCATTGAGCATACGGGAGGCGGATACGGCCGACTCAAGCGAGCGCATGACGGAATTGCCTACCCCCAGCACACGGCGCTTGTTGCGCTTGGCCTCATTGACAAGGTCGCGGGTCCGGGTCGGAATCGAAAAGACCTCCGAGTCCATGCGGTGCTTGGAGAGGTCTTCGACCTCTACGGGGTTGAAGGTTCCGATGCCGACGTGTAGGGTGATGAAGCTTTCCTCCACCCCCTTGAGCTCAAAGCGCTTGAGCAGCTCGCGGGTAAAGTGCAGGCCAGCCGTGGGGGCGGCGACAGCGCCCCGCTCCGTGGCAAAGACCGTCTGATAGTCCTCCCGGTCACGGTCCTCGACTTCCCGGTCGATATAGGGGGGAATCGGCGTCTTGCCAAGCTTGTCGATCAGGGCGTGCAGTTCGTCGTTTTCCCCGTCAAACAGGAAGCGGATGGTCCGGCCCCGGGAGGTGGTGTTGTCTACGACCTCGGCGACGAGATCATTTTCACCAAAAAAGAGCTTATTGCCGACCCGAATCTTGCGGGCGGGCTCCACGAGCACGTCCCAGAGCTTTTGCTTGACATTGAGCTCGCGCAGGAGAAACACCTCAATGCGCGCACCGGTCTTTTCCTTTTTGCCAATGAGACGGGCGGGAAAAACCTTGGTATTGTTGAGGACCATGACATCTCCTTCCTCGAAATACTCCAGAATATCCTTAAAAACCCGATGCTCAATTTTGCCGGTATCCCGATGCGCCACGAGCAGGCGGCTTTCGTCGCGGGGTTCGGCAGGATATTGGGCGGTAAGCTCTTCGGGAATCTCGAAGTTGAAGGCGGAAAGTTTCATTGCCATGGAGCGCGGGATATTATAGGGAATGGAAAGGAGCAGAAACAAAAAAGGCCGGTGGCCTCGGCTGACTCAGGTCCAGCTTGGGGCTACACACCGGCGATGGTTCATGTTATAAGGGATAGTGCCGTGCATGAAACATACGGCATGGATTGCCAAAACGACTGGCAAAATTAGCTGCCCAGGGCTTGATAGTCAAGGAGGAATTAGAAAAAGCTGTGGCAGCGATTATTCCTCTTCCAGAAAGGCCTTGCGCTCGCCCGGGCTTAGCCCCAGGTCCATGGCCACCCCATCTGCCGTAGGCCGCAGCATCACCATCCAGGCAATCAGACAAATGCTGATGCCCAACCCCCAGATGCTGCCGGTGATCATATGAACCACGGCACCAAACAGGGCAGGGCCCTCAATGAGGGCGAGTCTCAAAATGAAAACGCCCTTGTAGGCCTCCAGGCGCTTCTCCATCGGTTGATCTGCCGAAATGCGCGCCAGACCTTGCTTGTACATCATCTGTCCGGCCAGTACCCCACCCGCTGCCATTGCCAGGCTCAGCGGCACCAGAATGGTCGCCATGCTTTCGTCGACCTCCATCCCCTGATGATGCACGAAGTAGGCGACCAGCACAAAAATGGTCGCGCCACCCGTAAGGGCCAGGTGGAGAATGGTCAGCAGCTGTAACAATTTGGGTCCTTGCATAGGGAGGGAGGTCAGAGGAGAGCGGTCAGAAGTTCCCGATTCTCGAGATTTCACTACGTTCAACAGGAGAGAGGACAGGCTTGTCCGGCCGGAGAGCCCAAGGATCGGAGAGTTTTTGGCGAAGGAGGTCGAAATGCCGCACAAGCGTCCAACAGGGGTAGAATGAGAGCCCCCACGCGATGTGGAAAAACCAATGTCAGCCGCGCTGCGCGCGGAAAAGGAACATGGCTACTTTTTGTCAAAGGCTCAGATCGAAGGCTCTTTCCATATGGAAAATTCCCATATTTGCCCCAAAAAAGCAAGTCCATCTTTTCTCCGGCGGGCAAAAAAAAGACCGGCCCTTCCCCAGGACCGGCCCCATCAAGGCAAATACGATACTTCCGATAGTCTTCGTGGTGCAGTACAGGAAAAAAGCGGGGGGCCATGCCTGACGGCACAGCCGCCCCTGAGTTCCCCCATTAATTGAGTACTACTACCAGGTATTTCGAGCTGGACCAGAAACGCTCAGGGTCAGTGATTTCGAGCGACTGGATCCGCTTGTCTGTTTCGTTGAGGACATAAGAGTCCGAGGGATGCTGGGTCACGATCTCCGCTTTCTTGGTATCAATGGGAATGGTGCGGATCTCGGTGATGTCGATTTGGGTAAAGGGTTCCTGGCTGAAGTCATCCAGCAGCTTCTTGCTGCCACCGATACCGATGAATCCCCCTTCGCGGGTCAGGACATTTTTTTCCTTGAGGTCACGCATAGAGCCGGTTACAAAGAATGCGGTTTGCATCTCGGCTTGCTGGCGGGCCATCAGTTCCTCCTGAATCCGTAGTTGCTCCTCCTGCATGGCGAGTTCCTGCGATTGGGTATCGCTCAGGCGGGCGAGGTTGTTGTTCATCCGTCCCAACGTATCGACCCGGCGGTTGAGGCTTTCGACCTCGAAGTTCATCGCCACCAGTTGGTCCTTGAGGGTAACCACTTCGGCGTCCTTTTCTGCCAACTGCTGCTTGAGGCGGGTGACCATACGGCGAAACTCACCGAGACGCCCATCACTGGCGGCCACCTTTTGCTCAAGGGAATCGATGATCAGACGGTTTTGCTCCAGGAGTTCATTGATGAGGGTCATATCTTCAATGACACGCTCCTTGCCTTCGGTCCGAAACTCAGGGTTGTCGGCATTCATGGCGACGAGAGATTCGCGCTCGCGGATCTGGGCCAGATTGGTTTCAAAGGCATTGAAGGTCTCCATGAAGTCGGTCAGCAGGGAGTCCTGGACCACTTTCTCATCACGCAGCCTCTGGTTTTCAGATTCGAGCTGCTTGATCTTGTTTTGATTACAGGAAAGTAAGAAGAGCGGGGCTAGGAGAGCCAAAGTAAAAAAGCGAATGAGGTTCGTTTTCATATGTCGTAAGGCTTTTGTGGGCTTCGTTGCTTGTACCTCACTTTGGCAAAGCACAGGCCAATGGCACACGCACACACAAGCATCTCATTTGCAGAAAGTTAAGGAGAGGCCGTTTTCTATATTTATCTCTATTGGGGAAAAACATTCCCAAATTGAGAATACGGCCCGCTCCTTTGCCCCGGAGAGCCGGCCTGCTGCCTGTCGATGGACTGCCTTTGAGGCGCCCCCCGCGACCAATCTGCCGTTGGTTCCTACCGTTTGGGAAGACAAACCTGTGGAAAATATCCGGGAACCGTTATTTTTACCTCTTCTGTACATAGCTCAATACTTTTCCTGCCCCTAACCGTTTCTATCT
>RFHL01000529.1 GCA_003696875.1 Bacteroidota bacterium
CGCAACCGCTACCGCATGCAATTTCTCCTCAAAATCGGCAAGCAGACCTCCCCCAGCCAATTGCGGGCCTTTCTCCGCGACGCCATCGACCGCTACTACGAAGCCGCCCCCCAGAAGACCTTGCAGATCGTGGTGGATGTGGATCCGGTGTAGCAGTAGGGACAGGTCGCGACCTGTCCCTACTGCCCGGCGGGGCGCGGCGCGGGGGTCCCCCGCGCCGGGGGTGGAATCCAGACCCAGGCCAAGGGTCTCCCGACCGCACCGGCCACAGCCACCGAGGCATGGATGCAAGCAACCCCGATCGCTGGGCTACCGTCTACCCTTGTGAGTAGTGAGGTACCCAGGCATGGTG
The DNA here is from genome assembly GCA_003696875.1 of Bacteroidota bacterium. Lineage (GTDB taxonomy): Bacteria > Bacteroidota > Bacteroidia > J057 > J057 > RFHL01. Next base: position 353 of record RFHL01000529.1, read on the forward strand.
GCTAACAGGGGCCCCTGGGGTACACAGGCCAGGGGCCCCATCCCATCTTATCTCTCCTATGCGAAAACATATATACTGCTGGCTGGCGCTATCGATCCTATCGACTTGGGTTTTGCCAGGTCAGGTAAACTGGGAGCTGTACGGAGGCATCAACTATGCCTGGACTCAGTTGCGCATTTTGCCGGAAAACGTGGCAGGCTTGCGGGTCCGGGGCGTCAATCCCATGTACGGCCCGGAGTATGGCCTGCGGGCGACTTATCGGCTCCAGGCCTCCCTGGAGGCAGGGGTCAGTTTGGGATATGCGGGGATGGGCTATACCGGCAATTACTACGAGCAGCAGGTGTTTCACTTCCTGCCCCTGCGGACCGAGCTACTCTTTCACGCCGAGCAGGCCCCTGATTGGCTTAGACGACTATCGCTGGGGGGCGGTGGCCACCTTCAGTTGGCCCTCAACAAGCCGCGCCAAACCCTATTCCCCTACAGTGCATTCATCCATGATCCTCGCTGGGTGTATGGGGTGCATGGACGGGTCCAATATGCATTAGGCCAGCAGGTAGTCTTGGCAGTTCAGTACCTCCATGCCCTCTCTCCCTACACCCGTTCCTTTTTGTTCGATGGCCAAGTGGAGACCCAGTACCGCCATCGGGCGGTAATTTTCCAAGCGGCATACCGCATAGGCCGCGAGTAATCCCTATGCTATTGCCGAGGCACATGTTTGCACAAACCATTTTACCACTTATGCCCAACTCCCTACGATTTTGGTTCCTGGTTATCACCTGGTGCGGGGGTGCGTGTATCGTCGCCCCACCTGAGATCGAAGAACTCCGCGTAAATGATGTCATCATAACCCTCCCCACCCCCAATGATCAAGGGATAGCGACCCATGCCTGGGGGGACACGCTCCGTTTTCACCTCCGCGCGCGTGACAATGGGGGGATCATCAGTGCGACGGCCAGCCTCAATGTCCGCACGCCCAGCGGCTCCCTTAGCCTCGTGCCCTTTTTTGCCTATACCCTCTCAGATCCTGATAATCGGGCGTTGGAGGCTTCTTTTCAGGTGCGGCTAGTGGCCGATAGTGTGCGGCAACCGGCGGTATCCGCCGGTTTGGTCAATGGGCTGTTTGGTCTGGTGCCAGACGAACTGCACGAAATCAGGATCGAGATTCTGGACAACCGCAACCGCTGGACTGAACGCAGCTATTGGTTTATCCCCCGCTTGTGAGGCAGTACATCCCTACCATCGGCTTACTCGCGCTATGGGGATGTTTGGTAATGCCCCTACCCGGCCAACATCTCTGGCATGGGACCTTTACCGATGCCGACAGCGGCGAACCGCTCCCATATGCCACTTGGTATGACACGCTCAGCCGCCAGGGTGGGCTCGCCAATGCCGCCGGGTATGC
>RFHL01000530.1 GCA_003696875.1 Bacteroidota bacterium
ATGCTGGGTCTGGGTACATCACGGTAGCCGACGTGGGTACTTACGCCTTCGACGGTGGTGTGGATGACCAGCAGCTCCTCCTGGACGAGGACCTTCTGGGCAGTGCCACCGGGACAGCCAGCGTCTACGTCTCCTACAAGGCTCTCCGCATGGATGTTACTGCGGAGGTTGACGAGCCCGTGCTGCTGTCTTTCGGCTCGACGGCGGAAGCGGACGCTTCGATTGGCCCGATCAATACGACGGATAACCCCCTGGGCCTTGGCTTCTATTTCGCCCTGATCAACAGTCCTACCCATGTGGTGAAGGGCATCGGCGTGGGGTCTCCGGGACCTAGCGACTCGGACTGGGCACTCTCCTGGTCGGCTGCCCTGGACTTTCTCCTGGGTCAGGAGATCTATTCCCTGGTTCCGCTGACGCAGGATCCGACGGTCCATGATCTGGTGGACACGCATATCACGTCGGCCAGTCTCCCGGAGTCAAAGGCGGAGCGTATTGCCTTCATCAACCGTGCGCTGCCGTCGTACGCGACCGCCGACGTCATTGCCAGCGGGACGGCAGGGAACACCGGGGATGTTTCCGCGACTGCGGAGTTCCGGACTAACTTCGACTTCAACCTGCTGACGACTCCGCCGGAGGCTGGCGATATTCTTGTTGTGACCTCGAAGTCCAGCGCTTCGGACTCTCCTTCCGCTGTCAACGGGACGGTTGGCCCGAAGTACGGGATCAAGATTGATTCCGTGAAGAGTGGTGATAGCTTCGTCTTGACGCTGGATGCCTCTGATGTGGCAGAGATGGAGGCTCTCAGTCCAGGAAACTGGGACAACCTGGTGGATGTAACCTGGACATTGTACCGCCCGGGGAGCACGATTACTTCCGCCAGTGCCCAGGCGACAGCTGTGGCGGATGTAGGGGCGGGCTATAGCAACAAGCGGCTGTTCCATGTCTGGCCCGACATTGTCACCGCCAGCCTGGACGGCGCGGACCAGAACATCGAGGGCTGTTACCTCGCTGCGGCCTGGGCAGGGA
>RFHL01000531.1 GCA_003696875.1 Bacteroidota bacterium
TCAATACCGAGGCCTTTGACGCCTATTACTCGGTGCCGGCCAAGGGCGACTACGCCTACATGGTTTCCGGTTCGGGAGGGGAAGGCGGATCGGACCTGATCCGGGTTCCCCTCAGCCGGCAGCAAGCGCCGGATCCTGTGGCCTTGCTGACGGGGCTGATTTCGGACAAAAAAACCGGTCTCCCCAGTGGGGCGCAGATCATCTATACCGACATGGAAACTGGCGAAACCGGCACCGCCCGGGCCGACGCCGATGGCTTTTACCAACTGATTGTCCCGCTGGGCAGCCGCTACGAAATCGAGGTTATGGCCGATGGGTACATAGCCAGCACCTTCGAGGTAGACCTGCGCCGGGGCGGCACCTATGAGGAGATGGAACGCAATGTGCGCATTGAGCCGGAGCCAGAAGGCAGCATTCTTACCACCCTTTACTTTGACACGGGCCGCATCCGGATTCAGGAAGAATCGCAAAGCGAGCTGGATCTGGTGCTTACGATGCTGAAACGGCATCCTGAGCTGCGCATCTCGCTCCACGGCCATGCCGACATCGTCGGCAGCTACAGCCGCAACTACGAGCTCTCGGTCAACCGGGCCCGCATGGTGCGGGCCTATCTCGTGGCCCGGAACATCTCGCCCCGCCGCATCAGCGTGATCGGCTACGCCAACTACTTCCCCTATGCCCGTAACAACAGCGCCTTGGGCCGCTCGCTCAACCGCCGGGTAGACGTGCACGTGCTGCCCTTTGATTAGAACGGCTATGACCGAACGCGAAAAAATGCTCGCCGGCGAGCTGTATGTCGCCGCAGACCCTGAACTGGTGGCCATGCGCCGCCAGGCGCGCGACCTCATCTTTAGCTTCAACCGCACCGCTCCCGGGGAGATTGAGCAGCGGGAAGGCCTGCTGCGACAACTCTTTGGGAAGATCGGGCCCCAGTTTGAGATTGAACCGCCCTTTCACTGCGACTATGGCTGCCACATCTACGCCGGGGATCAGTTCTTTATGAACTTCAACTGCGTCATCCTTGACGTCAATACGGTCCATATCGGCGATCAGGTCATGTTTGGGCCAAACGTGCAGATCTATACCGCCTCGCATCCGCTGGAGGCGGCTGAGCGGGCCAAGGGGCCCGAACTGGGCTTCCCGGTCCGGATCGGCAACCGTGTCTGGATCGGCGGGGGCGCCATCATCTGTCCCGGCGTTACCATCGGTGACGATACCACCATCGGGGCCGGTGCCGTCGTCACCCGGGACATCCCTGCGGGGGTCTTTGCCGCCGGGAACCCCTGCCGGGTCGTGAAAAAGATCTGACCCTGTGCACCTCCCGGAATGACTTTTGGCATTATTGCCTCCCTTCCCAGTCAAAAAGGCAGGGTTAAGGCCCTCACTTTCTGCCAGTTTTTGAAAGAAGTTCCTGACCCTTCACCCCATCCTCAGCCTGCATACAGATTCGTTGCAAATGCGGCAAATTTAGTCCCAAGGACTTTGGTCATTGGACAAAAAAGGCATAATGATGACTTTTTGGCCTGACCTTAAATCATCATCATTATGATTACCAATCGCGTAGAGGACATCATACCCATGGTGATGGCCCACAATCCGGACCAACCGGAATTTTTGCAGGCCGTCACTGAGGTGGTAGGCTCCATTCAGCCCTTTCTGCGGCAGAATCCCTCCTACCTCAAAGCCAACATCCTGGACCGTATCACCGAGCCTGACCGGGTGATTTCCTTCCGGGTCAGCTGGTTTGACGACGAAGGCGACATCCAGGTCAACCGCGGATATCGCGTGCAGTTCAACAATGCCATCGGCCCCTACAAAGGCGGCCTTCGCTTCCATCCCTCAGTGAACGTGAGCATCCTGAAGTTTCTCGGTTTTGAGCAGATTTTCAAAAATGCCCTGACCGGCCTGCCTATGGGCGGGGGCAAGGGCGGGGCCAACTTTGATCCCAAAGGCAAGTCCGACAACGAGATCATGCGCTTTTGCCAGGCATTTATGAACGGGCTGGCCAACTTCATCGGCGCTGACGTGGACGTCCCGGCCGGTGATATCGGCGTAGGTTCCCGAGAGATCGGCTATCTCTATGGCCAATACAAGAAAATCCGGGGTCCTTTTGAGGGCGTGCTGACCGGCAAGCCGCTCATCTTTGGCGGTAGCCAGATCCGGGCCGAAGCTACCGGCTATGGCCTGATCTACTTCGTCGTCGAAATGCTCAAAGTCCGTGATGATAGCCTCGCCGGCAAAAGCATCGCGATCTCCGGTTCGGGTAACGTGGCGCAATACGCCGCCGAGAAAGCCATCGAACTGGGCGGCAAGGTGCTCACCCTCTCCGACTCCTCGGGGACCATCTATGATCCGGCGGGCATTGATGCCGAGAAGCTCGCCTGGGTGATGGAGCTCAAAAACGAACGCCGTGGCCGTATCCGCGAGTACGCCGAGCACTTTGACGTCGAGTACTACGAAGGGGCCCGCCCCTGGCAGATCGGCCGCTACGACATTGCGCTGCCCTGTGCCACCCAAAACGAACTCGACGGCGAGGACGCCGAAGCCCTGGTCGAAAACGGCACCTTCCTGGTGGCCGAAGGGGCCAACATGCCCTCGACACCAGAGGCCATCAAGGTCTTTCACAAAAAGAAAATCCTCTACGGCTTGGGCAAAGCTGCCAATGCCGGTGGGGTAGCCGTCTCTGGCCTGGAAATGTCCCAAAACAGCATGCGCCTGAGCTGGAGCCGCGAGGAGGTGGATCGCCGGCTCAAGAACATCATGGTCGATATCCACAATCAGTGTGTCGAGTACGGTACCCAAGGCAACTACATCAACTATGTCGACGGGGCTAACATCGCCGGCTTCATCAAGGTAGCCGACGCCATGATCGCGCAAGGCGCGGTATAGGTTTTCCGACCCAATAGCCTTTACGGCCCGCCCCCGGTTGGGGCGGGCTTTTTGTATGGCCATTCTTTCGTCGTATTTTGCTTCTTCCCGCTTCTATACCTGGAATCCTATGCGCACCTCCCCTGTTTGCCGGCTGGCTGCCAGCCTCTGGTTGCTCTTCCCGCTCACCCTCTGGGGACAATCTCTCCCCAGCATTGAGACCTTTACCCAACACATGCAGGCCGAGCCCGGCTTTTTCCCCTGTTACTGGGATGAAGAAAACGGGCAGATGTATCTCGAAGTCATTCGCTACGAGACCGAGTTTCTCTATGTCAACAGCCTCTCGGCCGGGGTCGGTTCCAACGACCTGGGCCTGGATCGCGGACAACTGGGCCAGAGCCGCATCGTCAAGTTTATCCGGCAGGGCCGAAAGGTGCTCCTGCTCCAGCCCAACTACGACTATCGGGCCACCACCGACAATCTCTATGAGCGGGCGGCCGTGGCAGAAGCCTTTGCCCAATCGGTGCTCGCCGGCTTTGAGGCCAAAGCTGTCAGTGGGGGACGGGTGCTCATCGACTTCACGCCCTTCCTCCTGCGTGACGCCCACGACCTGGGCGGTCGTCTCCAGCGATCGGCCCAGGGCAGCTACCAGCTTGACCCCAGTCGCTCCATGGTCTGGCGCCCCCGTACCCGCAATTTTCCGCTGAATAGCGAGTTCGAAGCCTTGCTCACCTTCTCGGGCCGGCCCGAGGGGTGGGAGATTCGCAGCGTCACCCCCAGCCCGGAGGCCGTCACCGTGCGACAACACCACTCCTTCGTACAGCTTCCGGGTCCCGGCTATGAGCCACGGCCTTTTGACCCGCGCAGTGGGTACATGTCGATTTCCTATCAGGACTATGCCACCGGCATTGATGAGCCTCTGATCCGGCGGTTTATCCGCCGCCACCGGCTGGAAAAGCAAAATCCAGGCGCGGCGCTCAGCCCCGCCAAAGAGCCCATCGTCTACTATCTGGATCCGGGCACCCCGGAGCCCATCCGCAGCGCCCTGCTGGAGGGAGCGGCCTGGTGGAACGAAGCCTTTGAGGCCGCCGGTTTTCGCGATGCCTTCCGGGTAGAGATGCTGCCGGTCGATGCCGATCCGCTGGATGTCCGCTACAATGTCATCCAATGGGTACACCGCTCCACCCGGGGCTGGTCCTACGGGGCATCGGTCGTCGATCCCCGTACCGGAGAGATCATCAAGGGGCATGTCTCGCTGGGCTCGCTGCGGGTGCGACAGGATTTCCGCATCGCTCAGGGA
>RFHL01000045.1 GCA_003696875.1 Bacteroidota bacterium
ATGCAGCCGAGCACAATGCCATCATCCACGACATCCTGAGCCGGCATCAGGTGAAGCGCCTCGTCAAGAGTAAGTCCATGCTTACCGAGGAATGTCACCTGAATCCCTATCTCGAAGCCCGGGGCATCGAGGTGGTGGATACCGACCTGGGTGAGCGCATCGTACAACTCGCAGGCGAGCCGCCGAGTCACATCGTGATGCCGGCGATTCATAAAAAGAAGGGCGAAATCGGGGCCCTTTTTCACGAAAAACTCGGCACCGCCGAGGGCTCCGAAGACCCGCAGTATCTGACCGAGGCGGCCCGGCAGCACCTGCGGGCGCGCTTTCTGGCTGCCGACGCCGCCCTGACCGGCGTCAACTTTGCGCTGGCCGATACCGGCGGGGTGGTCGTATGTACCAATGAGGGCAATGCCGACATGGGGGTGCATCTCGCGCCGGTCCAGATCCATGCCATGGGCATGGAGAAGCTGATCCCCCGGGCCAGCGATCTGGGTGTGTTTCTGCGCCTGCTGGCGCGCAGCGCCACCGGGCAGCCCATTACCACCTACACCTCCCACTATCACCGGCCCCGGCCCGGAACCGAGATGCACATTGTCATCGTGGACAATGGCCGTAGCGAACAGCTCGGCCGGGAGGATTTTCGACGCTCCTTGCACTGCATCCGCTGCGGAGCCTGTATGAACACCTGCCCGGTCTACCGCCGCAGCGGTGGGCATGCTTACGGCTCGACCGTTCCCGGCCCGATCGGCTCCATTCTCTCGCCTGGCCTGGACCTGAAGAAGCACAGCAGCCTGCCTTTTGCCTCGACTCTATGTGGCTCCTGTTCGGATGTCTGCCCGGTGAAGATCGACATTCATACCCAACTGTATAAGTGGCGACAAATCATCGCCAAGGAAGGTCACCTGGAGACCTCCAAACAGGTCGGGATGAAAGCCGCCGGCTGGCTGCTGGCGCGGCCACGCTTGTACCGGTTGGCGGGCCGCCTGGGACGCTGGGCCTTGCGCCGCCTGCCCCGATGGATGATTTATCACCGCCTCAATCCCTGGGGGCAAAGCCGGGAACTGCCCCCACCGCCCCGGCAGTCCTTTCAGGACTGGTACAAGAAGCATCATAAGACCCACTCCCCCAATTAATCGGGAGGAAATCACCATACCAACGATGTCCAGTCGCGAAGAAATCCTCAATCGGGTCCGGCAACACAAGCCGGCCGCCACCCCGCTGCCGGAGGTGCCCACATTTTCCCGACCCGAAGGGGATCTTACGGCACGCTTTCAGGCGGTGCTGGAAGGCGTGGGGGGCCGTATGGTCCGGGTGGAGAGTTCTGCTAAGCTGGAGGCGACGATTTCCGAGATCTATCCGGACCTGAATATCATTGGCTCGACCCAGCCGGAGGTAGCCGGGACCCTGGACCTGACGAGCATCTCCGATCCGCACGCCCTGGCCGAGGTCGAACTGGCAGTGATTCCCGGAGCCCTGGCCGTGGCTGAGAATGCCGCGATCTGGCTGGACGAAGCGGCGCTCCCGCAGCGGGTGCTGCCCTTCATTACCCAGCATTTGCTCATCACCGTTCCGGCAGGGCGACTCGTCTGGAATATGCACGAGGCTTATGCTGAGATTGATCCCCAGGCCACGGGCTTTGGGCTTTGGCTGTCCGGGCCGTCCAAGACGGCCGATATCGAGCAGTCGCTGGTCATCGGCGCGCATGGCGCGCGCAGCCTGACGGTGGTGCTGATCGGGGAGGGGGAGTAACCTCCCCGCCGGAGCTGCATCCCAAGGAACAAAAGAGACGCCATGAAACGACGTATGCTCCTCGCCAGCCTTTTTTGTCTACCCCATCTGCTGCTGGCTCAGGCCCAATTTTCGGGTTTTGGGCAAGGGCATACCCCCCGGGGTGACCTGCATCTGCTGGTCATCTTCGCCCGCTTTACCGATGCCGACAAGATGCACGCCCGGCGCGCGTGGCCGGATGAGCAGGACGTCTTGCCGGTGATGGCACAGGGGGCTAGCAATCAGCTCTTTCATGCTGATCCAGCTGTGCTGACGGATAGCCCTCGGGTACAGAACCTGAGCGATTACTACTATCAGGCCTCACGGGGGACTTTTCGCCTTACGGCCGATGTCTACCCCGTCCAGGTTCCTGTTTCCTTCGTGCAGGAGCGGGGAAGCAATTTTTTCTCCCGACAAAACGCCCTCAATCAGTCGGTGGTGGACTGGATCGCGGAGCATGACCCGGCCTTTGACTGGGGGCGCTACGACCGCCGCCGCAATGGCCCCGGTTTTGCCTATGACAATTCCCAGACGGGTCCGGATAGTGTTTTGGACTATGTGGTCTTTATGTATCGAGACTATGGTAATACCGGCATGGGGGCTACGGGTAACCTCACTGTGCCAGGGACTCCCTACCGGATAAAGGACGGGCATACGGGGATCAAGTCCTATGCCGACGCCAAGCACAACTGGGAGTATTTCAAGCACGAATTTGCGCATCAGCTGTTTTCGGCGCCTCACTACCTCGGCGCCAACAGCGCTGATGGGAACCGTTGCTATACCCAGAAAGGTTGGGGCCTGATGGCGACCTGGCATGCACCCTTTTTTGTGCCCAATGCCTGGGAGGCCTGGTGGCTGGACTGGATCACGCCGCAGGAGGTAGAGAAAGAAGGGCGCTACCAGCTGCAGGATTTTGCTACCACCGGCGATGCCATCCGAATTCCGCTGCCAGGAAGCGAGGATGTCCTGTGGCTGGAAAATCACCAGAAACAGGACCTCTGGGACGATAAGATCTTTTATGGGGATACCAGCCGGGGGCATCCCGTTTCGGCTCCCGGGCTATACATGTATGTGAGCAGCCCTCCGGCAAATGACCGCGGCCAGCCGCGGCTCAACCCCTTTTCCCCGACCCAGGTCAACTTTATCCGGATGTTCAATGCCGAGGGCAACTTTGATTACGCTGTGCGGGATAGCCAGGCCAATGAGTATGGGGCCCGCTTTCCGGTTTTTGAGAAGGTCGCCGCCAATCCGATTGCTGGTCAGAATGACTTCCAGTTTATCCGGGCCGACTTTGACGGCGACGGGAAGGTGGGGATCGGTTATCGCCACGGCAACAAGGATGGAGGTCCCGTCGAGCAGATGGATGTATGGTTTGAGCGAATCGGTGACGAGACCCATTACAGCTACAACTGTACGGGCGACCAATTCGACGCAGCCCGGATCGGCGACCATTTTGGACTGGATGGTCTGTTTCCCTTGCTCAACTTTCCGGTCTGGGATCGGCAGCGCGAGACGCTAAGCCCCTACCGGCTCAACGGGGTATCGGTACGGGTCCTGTCGCAGGCCGCCGATGGCAGCCTGGAGTTGGATATCCGTCTGGGCGACTGGGACATTCGGGGCGATCACCGCTGGTGTGGTCCCATCATATTGCCGGCCGATACGGCCGCTCCGCCCCTGCGTCTGCAGGGGCGCATTCGCCTGGATCTGAGTGGGACACCTGACCGGCGGACCCGGCATCCCGAAACCGGGACCTTCAGCAACCCCACCTATCTGGAGGTAGGGCAGGGGCGGGAAATCCGCATTGAGGCAGGGGGGGAGTTGGTCGTGGATGCCCATAGCAGCCTGCGCCTTGCCCCCGGGGCGAAGGTGGTGGTGGCCCGGGGCGGAGCCCTGCGGGTGGCAGCGGGCGGAGGGCTGGATCTGGCGCCGGGGAGTACCCTGCTGGTGGAGCGGCGGGGACGACTGGAACTGGCAAAGGGGAGCCATCTGAGCGATCAAAACGAAGCCGGTCTCCAACCGGCCCGGGGGGCACGGGTCAGAGACCGGCGGGAATGATTCCAGCCCCAATCGGGGGCACGGGCTTACACGCCTTCTACCCAGCCGTAGGGATCGGACTGCTGCCCGGTACGAATCTGGTAAAGGGTATCCTTGAGCCAGTTGCTCACTTTGCGCTCGGCCACGGCCGGGAGGGTGATGTCTTCGCCCCCGAAGCCGATCCGGGCAATGTGGGTGATGGTGGCCGCAGTCCCGGTGCCAAAGGCATCCTGAAGCCGGCCTTCGTGGAAGGCTTCCTGGACTTCGTAAATGGAGATGGGGCGGGTTTCGACCTTGTAGCCATGGTCCTGCAGCAGCTGAAGGACGCTGTTGCGGGTGATGCCTGGCAGAATGGTCCCGGTAAGGCGGGGGGTGATGACGGTATCGTCGATGACGAAGAAGACGTTCATCGTGCCGCATTCCTCAATATACTGCTGCTCCCGGCCATCGAGCCAGAGGATGTTGTTGTACCCCTGGGCTTTGGCGAGGCGGTCGGGAAGCAGGGCGGCGGCATAGTTGCCGGCGGCCTTGGCACTGCCGGTGCCACCGATGGCGGCCCGTACGTAGTCCTTGCTGGCCAGCAGGCTCACCGGCTCGGCGTAGTAGGGGCCTACCGGGCAGGTGAAGATGCAGAATATGTAGGATTCGGAGGCCTTGACCCCGATGTACTCATCGGTGGCGAACATGAGCGGGCGGATGTACAGTGCACCCTGCTCGGCCGAGGGCACCCAGGCGCTATCAAGGCGGATCAGCTCGCGCAGGCCATCCATGAAGATGTCTTCAGGCACAGGCGGCATGCAGAGACGGGCGGCAGATTGGTTGATGCGACGAAAGTTGTCTTGCGGGCGAAACAGCACGGGCGCGCCGGAGGGCGCGCGGTGGGCTTTCATCCCTTCGAAGACGGCCTGTCCATAGTTGAGCGAGGAGACACTGGGCGCCATGGGGAGCGGGCCGTAGGGCTCAATCTGGACCTCCTGCCACTTTCCGTCCCGGTAGCGGGCGACGAGCATATGGTCACTGAACACCCGCCCGAAGGGGATGTCGTTCATGTCGATCTGGCTGAGGCGGGATTCAGCGATAGGCTGGACCTTGATATGAGTTTGGGCGACTTCCATAGGTTAGGGCTTAAGATTTGGTACGAATATCGGCTCAGCCTGAGAGAGACTTATGAACCGTTGTAAAAACTACCGTTGTAGGTTTTGCCTTTGTACTTGAGCTGATAGGTGTAGCGCTTGCCGGGCTCCAGCGGAGCCCGGGGCACCCGGATATAATCCACCACCCGGTCGGTATCGCCCCGGTCGGATACCTTGCCCTTGATCCAGATCTTGCGGTTCTCAGGCGAAAAAAGATGGAGCTCTACGAAGCCGGCATGGTTGATTTCATAGGCAATCTCCACATAGTCAGGTTGTATGTTTTCGCCCTTGATATACAGCCGGGGCGCAGAGCTCGGCTGGGCCAGTCCCCAAAGTGGGGCCGCTATCAGGAGGAACCATATAAACCCGACGAAAGGGGCCTTGACACGTATCATAACTTGCAAATTAAACAAATGTGTGACGTCTTTCAAACTGCCCCTCGGCTGGACTTATTATCCCGGGAGCCAGGAATAGGACAAGCAAATCGCGCCTTTCCCTCCAGAAAAGCCTGCACGAACGTCTTCTCTATTCTACGGATATGTTCCGGAAAAGCTCACCAGTATCCGGCATCCTCGCCCCAGGCGAGAACTTTAGCGGTAGCTCCGGATCGTTTTTCCACAAAGGCCCTGTTGATCTGGGTGATCTGTGCGCGCAGAGAAGTTTGGGAAAAGTAGCAGTCTAGGGCCTCGACTAGCGAATCAAGGTCATGGAAGTCCCTGCCTCCTCCGGCAGCGATGAGCTCCGCTGCTTCGGGGAATCGTTCATGCTGGGGTCCGAAAAGGACCGGGCAGCCAAAGACGGCTGCCTCAAGGATGTTGTGCAAGCCGGTCCCCCAGCCCCCACCGACATAGGCCACGTCGGCATAATGATAGAGCCTGGCCAGCATGCCCACATTGTCGACCCAGAGTATGTCGTGGCTTGGCCGTAGCTGGTCAAGCTGGGAATACAGAATGTGTGTCCCTGGGGCTTGGGCCACGGCGGCAGCCAGCCGCCGGGCGTCGATCTCATGTGGCGCCATGATGAGGCAGAGGTCATAGCGCTCGCGCAGGCGCTTATAGGCCTGCAGGAGCAAGCTTTCGCCCCGGGGCCAGGTACTGCCCCCCACCAGGCATAGGCGCTTGCCTTTAAATTCCTCTACGCCCGGCACGGGCGAAAAGTGGTCCCGATTGCTGCAAACCCGGTCATAGCGGGTATCTCCACTGATGGTGAGCCGCTCCGAAGGCACCCAAGGCCCCAGAAGGCGGGCGGTGGCCTCATCCTGGGTGAAGACATGGGCCATCCGGCCCAGGGCCTGCTGGTAGAGCGGGGCCAATGGGCTGCGTAGGAAACGACTGCGGCGATCCATACGGGCCGAGAGCAAGACCACCGGGATGTCCCGCCGGTGGAGGGCACGAAGGTAGTTGAGCCAAAGCTCGTACTTGACCAGCACCAGCAATTTTGGTTGGACAAGGTCCAGAAAGTGGCGTACCTGCCGGGGCGTATCGAGAGGGAGATAAGCCACATGAGCCGCGCGGGGGTAGGTTTTTCGTACCTCGTAGCCCGAAGGGGAGAAGAACGTCACCAGCACCCGGGGCGCCTCAGGGCGCCCGTGGAGGGCATCGATCAGGTTGCGGCCCTGCTCAAACTCGCCCAGCGAGGCGCAGTGCATCCAGATCAGGGGGGCTGTCTGCGGGCCAAGGGCCTGCCGCAGGCGGCTTTCCCACTGCCGACGGCCCTGCACCCAGCGCCGTGCCTTGGGGTGAAAAAACGCAGCCAGTCGCAGCAACAGGCCGTAGGTATAGATACCGATCTGGTAGAATATGCGGAGTATTGGAGTAGGCACTGGGCGGCCTCTTAGTAGTAATAGGCAGCGTCCGGTGCCCGGTTAAACAGTGGGAAGGTCCAGCTCACCATGAAGCCGGTCAGGAAATCCCGCCTTTGGCGGGTATCGCCCCGCCCCGTACTGAAGTCGACGCTCCGGCGACTTTGGGTGAAGTTCTGGCTGAAATCCAGACCGATGCGAAGATTGACATAGCCCTTGTTGTCGATGTAGCGATAGCCGATGGACTGCCGCAGCCCGAAGCCGCTGGTGAGGCGGTCATAGCCTTTGGCGTACTCGCCATCCAGCGCCGTGACGACTTCGTCACGGGGCGTTATGTTGATCTTGTGCTGGAGAAATTGGACGCCAGCTTCTACATACAGGCCCGAATTTTTGTTATGGCGGCCAATGAACGGGAAAACTTTCCCCACACTCAACGGAATGAGGAGGCCATTTTGAATGATGCGCACGTCGGTGAGCAGGCCATTGTCGGTGATGATGAGCCCGCCCGGGACCAGCAGAGGATCGAGGGCCCCCTCCAGATTGACCGAGTCACTAAAGAGGAAGTGGAAGCCGGTGGAGAGGTAGAAATTGTTGCGGGCTTTTAGGGAAACATCCATGCCGAGGGCGGAGGTAAAGCCATAGCGCTCGCGCATGTCGCCGCCGGGCCATTGGCCCCGGTAGCTCACATCGAGAAAGATCATCCGGATGGAGGAGTCCTGCAGACTCTCTTGTGCGCGTAGGTTTGGGCTCAGAAACCCACCGAGTAAGATCAGGCCCCAAAAGGTTCGGAGGACCATTCCCATAAGCTTGGCCCGCCGATTCCTATTCTCTGCAACAACCTGAAAGCGAGCTGGCTGAATGTTAGGAATAGCCTGAATATGAAGGGAAAGCATAGGCATATTGGCACAAAAAACCGGTAATTTTGGTGAAGGTACGTCTCCGCCGTCATTTTTGAAAGGTACCTCTCGGGTACACTCAGACGACCAGTCTTTCCGGGGGTATGTCTTTGGGGGACCAAGTTCCTTTTATGTAGGGCAGAAAAACCAATCAACCTGTAAGTATACCGGTTGATGAAGCTTTTGGTCTTTCGAATCGCCTGGGGTAGTACTTTTGTGAGGAAAATAATTGTGATGCGCCAATAGTTCCGGTTTTGTGATTTCTGGCGGATTGGGGTACTTTTCCTATTTTCCCGCTCTTCACAGGATTTTTAACCGGTATAGACATGATGAAGATTCATATGGTAGACACCATCGGACAGTATCAGCAGATTCAATCGGAGATTGATGCGGCGGTGCTGGACGTGGTGCGATCAGGCGCATACATCAATGGCCCGGCGGTCAAGCGGTTCCAGGCCCACTTGGCGACGTTCATGGATGTGCCCCACGTCATCCCCTGTGCCAATGGTACCGACGCTTTGCAGGTCGCCTTTATGGCCCTGGGGCTGGAGCCAGGAGACGAAGTGATTACGCCGTCCTTCACCTACATCGCCACGGTGGAGGTCCTGGCCCTACTGAGACTGAAGCCGGTGTTTGTGGAGGTGGACCCGGAGACATTTAATATGGATCCTGCCTCTATTGAGGCCAAGATTACCGATCGAACCCGGGCGATCCTGCCGGTACACCTATACGGACAGGCGGCAGATATGCCGGCGATCATGTCGATCGCGGAAACGTACGGCCTCTATGTCGTCGAGGACACCGCCCAGGCCATTGGGGCCATGAGTTCTTTGGCAGATGGGACCCCGGCCCGGGCCGGGACCGTGGGACATATCGGGACGACTTCCTTTTACCCAAGCAAGAACCTTGGGGCCTTTGGGGATGGCGGGGCCATCTTTACCCGCGACGCCGATCTGGCGGAGCGCCTCTGGTCCATCTGTAACCACGGATCGCATACCCGCTACTACCACGATCGCGTTGGGGTCAACAGCCGTCTGGATGCCGTACAAGCGGCCATCCTGGATGTGAAACTCCAGCGACTGGACGCCTACAATGAAGCCCGCCGGGAGGCGGCCCGGACCTACGACCGGCTTTTCGCCGGCGTAGAGGGCGTACGTACGCCTGCCTGGAAAGATGACGGGAGTCACGTCTTTCATCAGTACACCCTCCGTCTCGCCGCGGGACGCGAAACCCGAGACCACCTCCAGGCCCAGCTGGGGGCTGAGGGGATTCCTTCCATGATATATTACCCTGTGCCGATTCACCTGCAGCAGGGCTACACCGACTATGGATACCAAAGCGGTGACCTGCCGCTGACCGAAAACCTGACGGCAGAGGTCATCAGCCTGCCGATGCACACCGAACTGGACGAAACGCAGCAGGTGTACATCGTCGACCACGTAAAACGGATTCTTCGCACCTTTTCAACGATCACTCCATAATTATCTCTCAACATGAAAGTTGCTGTTATTGGTACGGGCTATGTAGGCCTTGTTACGGGTACTTGTTTTTCGGAAGCAGGCAATGATGTGCTTTGCGTAGACAACAATCCCGAGAAGCTCGCGATGCTGCGGGCGGGAGAAGTACCCATCTATGAGCCTGGCCTGGAAACGCTCTTTGAGCGCAACACCAAGGAAGGGCGTCTGAACTTTACCGATTCCCTGCCCCAGGCAGTCGAGTTTGCCGATATCATTTTCCTCGCGCTGCCCACACCTCCTATGGAGGACGGCTCGGCCGACCTGAAGTACGTACTCGGAGTCGCCAACGAGATTGGTACCCTGCTCAAGAGCTACAAGGTGCTGGTCAACAAGAGCACCGTACCCGTCGGGACGGCCGACAAGGTCCGTGCGGCGGTCGCCTCTCAGACTGACGTCGAGTTTGACGTGGTCTCCAATCCTGAATTTCTGCGGGAAGGCTTTGCTGTACAGGACTTTATGAAGCCTGAGCGGATTGTGATCGGTTCCCGCTCCGAGCGCGCCATCGAGATGATGCGCCGCCTGTATAAGCCCTTTGTGATGTCGGGTAACCCGATTATCTTCATGGATGAGCGCAGCGCCGAGGTAACCAAGTACGCCGCCAACTCCTTCCTCGCCACTAAGATCTCCTTCATGAACGAGATCGCCAACCTCTGCGAGCGCGTAGGTGCCGATGTGGACAATGTCCGCCGCGGCATCGGGACCGACTCCCGGATTGGCAAGCGCTTCCTCTTCCCTGGTGTGGGCTACGGCGGTTCCTGCTTCCCCAAGGATGTGTCGGCCCTCTTCAAGACTTCGCAGGAGTACGCCTATGACTTCAAGATCCTGCGCTCGGTCATGGAGGTCAATGAGAAGCAGAAGTCGGTCATGGTTGAGAAGATCATCGACTTCTACGGTACCGAAAACCTCTCTGGCAAGACCTTTGGGGTCTGGGGATTGGCTTTCAAACCCAATACCGACGACATCCGCGAAGCACCGGCGCTCGTCATCATTGATCGCCTGCTGCGCATGGGGGCCAAAGTCAAGGCTTATGACCCCGAAGCCATGGAGGCCGTGCAGAAGTATACCAACCTGGACATCGAGTACGCTGACAATCAGTACGGTGCCCTCGCCGGGGCAGACGCACTCCTGCTCATCACCGAGTGGAATGAGTTCCGCACGCCGGACTTCGACCGGATGAAGGCCTCGATGAACGGGCACGTCCTTTTTGACGGCCGGAATGTCTACGACATTGAGACGGTAGAGAGCCAGGGCTTCACCTACTTCTCGATCGGGCGTAAGTCCTCGACGGAGCAGCAGAGCGTCTCCAAGTAAGGTGACCGCATCCCTCCCCGCCGGATTTCCGGCGGGGAGCGGTCTTCTTTTTGATTATTATTCTTTCGATTTCTTCACCATCATTCTGCATGAGTAGTAAACCCAAAGTCCTGATTACCGGTGGTGCCGGCTTCCTGGGCTCGCATCTCTGTGACCGCTTCATCCAAGAAGGCTATGAGGTCGTCGCCATGGACAACCTCATCACCGGTAACCTGGAAAACATCGCCCACCTCTTCGGGGTGGACGGTTTTACCTTCGTCAAGCACGATGTGACCAACTACACCTATGTAGAAGGTCGCCTGGATTACATCCTGCATTTTGCTTCGCCGGCTAGTCCGATTGATTACCTCAAAATCCCCATCCAGACCCTGAAGGTTGGAGCCCTGGGAACCCACAAGGTGCTGGGCCTGGCCAAAGAAAAGGGCGCCCGCGTGCTCATTGCGAGCACGTCTGAGGTCTATGGTGATCCCCTGGTGCACCCGCAGCAGGAGGACTATTGGGGCAATGTTAACCCAGTCGGTTTTCGTGGCTGCTACGATGAGGCCAAGCGCTTCCAGGAGGCTATGACCATGGCCTACCACCGCTACCACGGCGTCGAGACCCGCATCGTCCGGATTTTCAATACCTACGGGCCGCGCATGCGGCTGGATGATGGCCGTGTACTGCCCGCCTTCATGGGGCAGGCGCTGCGGGGCGAGGACCTCACCGTCTTTGGCGATGGCAGCCAAACCCGCTCCTTCTGCTATGTCGACGATCTGGTAGAGGGCATCTACCGCCTGCTGCTGAGCGATGAGGTCATGCCCGTCAATGTGGGCAACCCTTCGGAGATTACCATTATGGAATTTGCCGAAGAAATTCTGAAATTGACCGGCGCTAAGAGCAAGATCATCCACAAAGAGCTGCCGCAAGACGACCCCAAGATCCGTCAGCCTGATATCACCCGCGCCAAGGAAATCCTGGGCTGGGAGCCGCAGATTGACCGGAGTGAAGGCCTCAAACGGACGCTCGAATTCTTTAAAGAAAAAGTACATGGCGTTCCGCAAAGTTGATACCCCGATCTCCGGCGTCTTTCTCCTTGAGCCGGATGTCTTTGGGGATCAGCGGGGCTATTTTTTGGAATTGCATAACGAAAAGGCGTTTGCCGAGGCGGGTTTGGGTGACCTCCGTTTCGTGCAGGACAACCTTTCCTACTCATCCCGGGGCACGCTCCGGGGTTTGCATTTTCAGGCCCCCCCCTACACTCAAGGCAAGCTGGTCAAGCCCCTGGAGGGGAGTGTGCTCGATGTCGTCGTCGACATCCGGCGAGACTCACCTACCTACGGGCAGCATTACGCCGTCGAGCTGCACGCCGATCAGCATCAGATGCTGTACGTGCCCCCGGGCATGGCCCACGGCTTTCAGGTGCTCTCCGACCAGTGCCTGTTTTTCTACAAGTGCACCAATCTGTACCATCCTGCCGCCGACGGCGGCATCGCGTTTGACGACCCCGACCTTGGTATTCCCTGGCGGGATATCCCGCCCATTCTCTCCGCCAAGGACCGTCAGCATCCGCGCCTGAAGGACTTCGACTCGCCCTTCTAGGTATCCGCTTTCCATTTGTTTAACCCCAAAATTGGATAGCATCCAGCCAAAAGAGGGAATATCAGGCCTGCCTTCTGACTGCTCTCTTCGGACCGCTGTCCTCTCCCTCCCCATGAAAGGCATCATCCTCGCCGGCGGCTCCGGCACCCGACTTTACCCGCTGACCATTTCGGTCAGCAAGCAGCTCATGCCTGTCTACGACAAGCCCATGATCTACTACCCCCTGTCCAGCCTTATGTCGGCGGGCATCCGGGAAGTCCTGATCATCTCCACGCCCCGGGACTTACCCCTCTTTGAGCAACTACTGGGAGACGGCTCCCGTCTGGGCATGCGCTTCGAGTACGCGGTGCAGGAGCGGCCCGAGGGGCTGGCCCAGGCCTTCATCATCGGGGCGGACTTTGTCGGTTCCGATGGGGCGGCCCTGGTCCTTGGGGACAATATTTTTTACGGGGAAAAGCTGTCCGAAACCTTGCATGGGGCTCAGCAAACAGTGGCCACACAGGGTGGGGGGATGGTTTTTGCCTATCACGTGTCCAATCCGAGCGCCTACGGCGTGGTGGATTTTGATGCCGACGGCAAGGCTGTGAGCATTGAGGAGAAGCCGGCTAAGCCAAAGTCTTCGTATGCTGTGCCAGGCATTTACTTTTACGACGAAGCGGTCGTGGACATCGCCCGCAACCTCAAGCCCTCCCCCCGGGGGGAACTGGAGATCACCGATGTAAACCGCCATTATCTGGAGGCCGGGACCCTTCGGGTGTCCATCCTCGGCCGGGGGACCGCTTGGCTCGATACGGGGACCCACGACTCGCTCATGCAGGCCGGCAACTTTGTCCAGATTATCGAAAAGCGTCAGGGCCTGAAAATCGGCTGTATTGAGGAGGTGGCCTATGACATGGGCTTTATCGACGCGACCCAGCTGGAAAAAATAGCCGCTCCTCTGCTGAAGAGCGGCTATGGAGACTACCTGATGGGGCTGCTGGAGGCCTAGACCGCATCGGCGAGCGCTGCTTTAAGGTTGGGAAAGGCAAAGGTGTAGCCATGGTCTTCCAGGACCCGGGGACGCACCCATTGCCCACCGTGGAAAAGGACCGCTGATTCCCCGAAAATAAGATTCAGGGCAAACTTGGGGATGATAAAGAGGTCTTTGGTCCCGAGCGCATCTGCGAGGGCGCTGGAAAAGGTGGCCTGGTCCACCTGCTCGGGCGCGCTCACATTCACCGGGCCGGAAACCGATTCGTTGTCGATCAGCCACTGGATGATGCCTACGACATCGTCGATGTGAATCCAGGGAAAGCCTTGCTTCCCGGAGGCGAACCTTCCGCCCAGATACGCCTTGTAGATCGGGACCATCTTCTCTAGGGCCCCGCCGCCCTGGCCGAGGACCACGGCGATGCGCAGCATCGCGGTGCGGCACCGGGCCTGGGCGGCCTCGCCTTCCCAGGCCTGGGCGACTTGCGCCGCAAAGTCGGTGCCGGGATCGGCGCTTTCATCCACTTCCCCCGTCGCATCAAAGCCGTAATACCCTACTGCTGAGGCCGATAGGAATAGATGGGGAGGACGGGGACTCCGGTTGATGTAGGACACGCAGGCCCGGGTGGCCTGCACCCGGCTCTCCATGATTTCCTTTTTATAGGCCTCGGTCCAGCGTGCACCGGCGATACTCGCCCCGGCCAGATTGATGATTACATCATACAGCCCAATGCCGAGCGGCATTTCTTTGCCGTTCCACTGCAGATAAGTCAGGTAGCGATTGGAACTGGATTTTTTGCGGCGGGAGAGAATGGTGACGTGGTGCTCAGCCCCGGTCAGTACCGGGACCAAATGCTGACCGATAAAGCCAGAACCACCCGTAATGAGAATGTTCATAGTCTGTTGGAGGTGTCCTGTGTGCCTCCATTTTGGCCACAGGGAGTTCTGAAAACAACCGTATCTTCGGCAAAAAGTTCGCTCTATTATCCTGTGGTATGACGCATCTGCTTACTCCCGGTCCCGTACCCATTCCCCCATCGGTGCAGGCAGCGCTGGCCCGGCCCGTGATTCATCACCGCACGCCCGTATTTCGGGCTTTTTATCAGGAGATGCTCACAGGCCTTCGCTACCTGTTTCAGACGGAGCAGGGAGTAGGCACCATGGTGGGCAGCGGGACGCTCGGGGTAGAGGCGGCCATGTACAGCCTTTTTCGGCCAGCTGACCCCGTGCTGGTCGTTTCGATGGGGAAATTTAGCGGGCGTTGGGCGGCTTATGCTCGCCTGCTTGGCTTGCACGTGCATACTTTGGAGATCGCATGGGGCGAATGTCCCAGCCCTGAGGCAATCGCCGAGAAAGCCACGGCGCTGCCTGCGCTGAAAGGTGTGGTGCTCACGCACAGTGAGACTTCCACTGGTGTCGTGATAGACCTGGAGACGATTGCGCATACCCTCCGGGAATTGAATTCCGAGTTGCTGATCCTGGTGGATGGGATCACCAGCGTAGGGGCCATCCCCTACTACCATGATGCCTGGGGCATTGATGCGGCCTTGGTGGCCAGCCAAAAGTCGCTCCAGAATCCCGCCGGTCTGGTGGCCTTTGCCCTGAGCGAGCGGGCCATCTCGGCCCTGCGTGCCACCGACCCCAGTGATTACCGCAACCTTTATCACTACCTGCGGCAGGCCAGGACCGGGGATTATCCCTATACGCCGCCCGTGCAGCTGCTCTTTGGGGTCGATGCGGTGCTAAAACAGATCCGGGCCGAGTCCCTGCCCTTGGTTTGGAATCGCACCCATCAGTCAGCCGCGCGCTTTCGCGCGGGCCTGTCGGAACTGGGAGGCGTGGTTTTTCCCCCGGCACCAGGCGATGCCCTGACGGCTTTTGCCTGGCCTGGTCAGGATATTCCTGCCTTCAAACAGCGTCTGGAGGCCGAGGGCTACCTACTCGCGGGTGGACAAGGTGAGCTGAAAGGAAAAATCCTGCGGGTGGCCCATTTTGGTTACGCCACTCCGGATCGGATGAGGGGCCTCCTTGCGGCCATGTTGCGGGCCAAAGCCTAGCGCCAAGAACGCCCCTGATGCCTGAGATAGAGCAGAAGCGTGGCGAGGAGGACCAGAACAGAGGCGGCCGTCAGGCCAGCGATGGATAGCAGGTGGCTGACAAATTCCATGGTTGAATGTGGACTTACGTTAGGTTGTAGGAAGTTTGGCGTCGTTTTTTTAACTCTCCCTCATTGAAGATTGTTTCGCAGGGAGTCTTTGCCTGCCGGTCCAGGGGATGGAATGCGCGCCATAGGCGCTAGAGAGAGGTTTTGGAAGAGGTTTGTGCGAAAATGGAATAATTTTATTACGCATTATAATATATTTTGAAACTG
>RFHL01000532.1 GCA_003696875.1 Bacteroidota bacterium
ATGCCGCCAAGATCGCCCTCATCAACCGCAAATGGACCCGATACTGGCTCCTCAAGTACATGGAGCAGGAAGATATTCAACTGCTGGACGCCCTCGTGCTGGATACCAACCCGCGCTCCGCGCACCTGCTTCTGCCCGACTTCTTAATGGAAATCCACATGCCGATGGACAAGGACCGTCCGGTTC
Organism: Bacteroidota bacterium; assembly: GCA_003696875.1. Classification (GTDB taxonomy): domain Bacteria; phylum Bacteroidota; class Bacteroidia; order J057; family J057; genus RFHL01. The sequence continues at coordinate 187 of RFHL01000532.1, forward strand.
GGGCAGGGGAAATGATCCGGATTCGGGTCGAAAAACTGCTGCCGCGTGAAGACGTTTTGCGCGTGCAGCTTGTCTGAAGTATCCGCGCGACACAAAGTTGTGCCCTTGACCGGAAGCGACCCGGAACCCTCGCCAACAGCCCGCCGGCTGAACGCACGGGGAGCTCCCTGATGCCCTCGGAAGGCCCATTGGCCGCCTCAAAAGATACATTTTTGTAGCCATTTCCCGAGAGATCTTTCCTCAGGCGTCGGTCCGAGTCGGCAAGCGCACAAACTTTCCACACTATTTCCTTTACTTATAAGATCTGGCATCATACCTGCCTCTCCCCTTCGAGACACCGCAATCTTGCAGCGCAACCAGGGGAGGTATCATGACGCCATCAGCAACGGCTCGACTCGACCCATGCCGAAGCGCATGGAAAACGACGACGTTCATCCTCATCATCTTCCACGCCCTCGGCTCCACCGCCCTCGCTCAATCGGCCCCGGCGGACAGCGGCGACACGGCCTGGCTTCTGGTCTCTTCCGCCTTCGTGATGCTCATGCTGCCGGGATTGGCCTTGTTCTATGCCGGCATGGTGCGAGCCAAAAATGTGCTCAGCTCCCTCATGCACTCTTTTGCGGCCCTGGCCCTCATCGGCATCCAGTGGGTGCTGCTGGGATACAGCCTGTCTTTTGCGGAAGGCAGCGCCTTTGTTGGTGGTTTCGGCCATTTCCTGCTGACGGGAATGGGCGAGGAGAGTCTGAGCGACACCATTCCCACCTACGCCTTTGTCATGTTCCAGGGAATGTTTGCGATCATCACTCCGGCTTTGATCAGCGGCGCTTTGGCTGAGCGCATGAAATTCAGCGCCTACCTCGTTTTTATCGCCTTGTGGGCCACCTTGGTCTATGATCCCATCGCTCATTGGGTGTGGGGCGGAGGCTGGCTGGGTGCCATGGGAGCCCTGGATTATGCGGGCGGTACCGTGGTCCATCTGTCCTCCGGGGTGTCCGCCTTGGCCCTGGTCATGGTGCTGGGC
>RFHL01000533.1 GCA_003696875.1 Bacteroidota bacterium
GAACATCCTTGGCTTTATCGCCATCTTCGCCCGAAAAACAGCTAAGAAACTTTAGACAACTCCGTTGATTGAAATAAATAAGGTGAATCCCTACCTTTGACTCCTCATCTGGAAACGACGCCCTCATGAAGACCTTTTTCCTGTGTTGCCTGGCGCTTGCTTTTGTCTGGTGGCCCCTGCAGGCCCAAACTGAAAAGCAGCTCATCCGCCGGGGGCTGGACCGGCTGCAGGCCCGGGAGTTCGAAGGGGCCGAAGCCGACTTTTCCTACGTCCTGCAGCTCAATCCCCGCAATGGGGCCGCTTATTTTAACCGGGGCTTTGCCCGGCTACAGTTGGAGAACTACCCCGGTGCGGTGCAGGATTTCAGCTTGTCCATCGACATCAATCCCGCCAACCCTGACGCCTACTATTTCCGCGGCCGGGCTAAGGTAGGTCTTGAGGATTATCTGGGGGGCATGATGGACTTCAACATCGCCATCCGTGGCGAAGGGCGCGAAGCCCGCTATTACCGGGCGCGCGCCGAGGCCAAAAGTGGCCTGGAAGACTTCCGGGGCGCCATTCAGGATCTGGACAAGGCCATCGAACTGACCAAGGGCCGGGATATGGACCTCGTTTTTGACCGGGCCAAGGCCTACATCAGCCTGCGGTATTTTGATCAGGCTATTGCGAACCTGGATATCGTGGTGAATGAGCGGCCTATGGACCCCAATGCCTATAACTTCCGGGCCTCGGTCAAGTTGCAGGCGGGCGACCTGGATGGGGCTTGTCTGGACTGGTCCAAGGCTGGAGAGCTTGGCGATGCCAATGCGTACACCCTGATACGCAAGCATTGTAACAACTGACGCACAAGAGAAGCGGAACCCTGCCTGAAAAACCCTATCTTACGGGAATTTCAGGCAGGGTTCTTGTTTTTTGCCTCTTCGGTTCGGCTCGTTTTCCTATGACCCCATATCCTTATCCCGTACGTTTTCATACCCTGAGCGGGGGTGCCCGGCTGGCTTATGTCGAGGCGGGATCGGGGCCTGAGACCCTTGTGCTGATCCATGGACTGAGCAGCAACCTCCTGATTTGGCGGCGCAACCTGGCCGCCCTGGCGGACCAGGTTCGGGTAGTGGCCATTGATTTGCCGGGCTACGGGCAATCACCCCCGGCTCCGCTGCCGCTGTCGATGCCCTATCTGGCGAGCCTGGTTATGGAGTTGGTTTTCAAGTTGGGCCTGTCCCGGGTTACCCTGGGTGGACACTCCATGGGCGGGCAGATCGCCCTGACGGCCGCCCTGCGGTATCCGCAGACCGTTCGCAGATTGGTCCTGGCGGCGCCGGCGGGTTTTGAGCGTTTTGATCCGCTGCAGGCGGCGGTGCTACGCCGCAGCTTTCGGCCCGAAGCCATCCGGCGCATGAGTGCGTACACCCTCCGCCAAAACCTCCGCCTGGGGTTTTACCGCTATCCGCAGGAGGCTGATTTTATCATCTCTGATCGCCTGGAGTTGGGCCGCTCGGAGGCCTTCTCCGACTACTTGGAAACGGTAGGCCAAAGCATTGATGCGATGCTGCAGGGACCCGTATGGTCCCGGCTTCCGGACATCACTCAGCCCGTTCTGGTGCTGTTTGGGCAGCATGACCTGCTGATTCCCAACCGCCTCTTTAAGCCCTGGGGACGGCCGCAGCGCATTGCCGAGGCAGGCGTCCGGCGTATTCCCCATGCGATCCTCCAGATGGTCGATCGTTGTGGGCATTTCCTGCCTTTTGAGCAGGCCGAGCTGTTTTCCCACAGCGTGACCCGCTTTATGCAGGTGACTCAGGGTTTTCAGGCTTAAGTCATACCCCGTTAGATACTGTTACAACCTACTGATTGTCAATAATTAATCGAAACAGATGCCCGTCTCACACCTGCCAGGTCAGGGCCGCTTTAGCGGATCCGCGCATTGGGGCCGCACCGGTCCTGTCCTATGTTAGGCGGCATCTCCACCCTTTAATGATGTCTGATTATGCAGCAAGTATTTATTGTCTCGGCGGTACGTACCCCGCTGGGGAGTTTTGGCGGGGCACTCGCGGGTTTCTCCGCCACGGCTCTGGGTTCCATCGCCATCAAGGGCGCGCTGGCGCGCGCCGACCTGACCCCCAACCAGGTCGATGAGGTATTCATGGGCAATGTCGTGTCCTCCAACCTCGGACAGGCCCCGGCCCGGCAGGCTGCCCTCGGGGCAGGTATTCCCAATACAGTCCCTTGTACACATGTCAACAAGGTATGCGCCTCCGGTGCCAAAGCCATCATGATTGGGTCTCAGTCCATCATGCTGGGAATGGCCGATATCATCGTGGCCGGTGGGATGGAAAGCATGAGCAACATCCCCTACTATGTGCCCAAGGCGCGCTTTGGCTACAAATACGGGGACGGGGCCTTGATTGATGGCCTGGCCAAGGACGGCCTGACCGATGCCTACGATCATGTGGCGATGGGAATTTACGCCGACCAGACGGCGACGGCCTTTGGCCTGAGCCGGGAGGCACAGGATGCCTTTGCGATTCAGTCCTATCAGCGCACCGCAGCCGCCACGGAGGCAGGCAAATTCAAAGACGAAATTGTTCCCGTCAGCATCCCGCAGCGCCGGGGCGATGCCATCCAAATGACTGAAGACGAGGAGTTTCGCAGGGTGAAGTTTGACAAGATTCCCTCCCTCCGGCCGGCCTTTTCCAAGGACGGGACCGTGACTGCGGCCAATGCGTCGACGATGAACGACGGGGCCTCGGCGCTGGTCCTGGCCAGCGAAGCCAAAGTAAAAGAGCTGGGCCTGAAGCCGATCGGCCGGGTGGTGAGCTTTGCCGATGCGTCTCATGATCCGAAATGGTTTACCACTGCGCCCTCCCTGGCGGTGCCCTTGGCCCTCAAGCGGGGCGGTCTGGCCCTGTCTGACCTGGATTTCCTGGAGGTGAATGAAGCGTTTGCCGTGGTCCCGATGGTGTTTAACCATCAGATGGGGGTAGATGAAGCCATCGTGAATGTGTACGGTGGGGCGGTATCACTGGGGCACCCGCTGGGAGCCTCAGGGGCACGCATCGTCACCACCCTGATGAACGTCCTCGGCCAGGAGGGCGGAAAGTATGGGCTCGCGACCCTCTGCAACGGCGGAGGCGGTGCCTCGGCCATTGTGGTGGAGCGGTTCTAGTCCCGTTTTTGTCCGCCTCGGCAGGGCCTGCTCCGAAAAGGAGCAGGCCCTTTTCGCTTGAATAGGGACAGTGGATTGCGGAAAGTCCGGGAAGGAGAGTCGGGATTTATTTAATTGATAATCAGATTTTTGCAAGGAAAATGTCTCGGTGTTGGGGGCATAGTCAGGCCTTCTTTTTTGTGGAAGAAGGTTTGGGACGGGTAGCAGGGCATATACCTTTAAGTCCACGCAATAAACAACCGAGTTATGGCAACGAATAACCTCTTTGACCAGTGGACCGAAGTCCAAAAGCAGATGATGGACAACTGGGTCTCCATGTCCAAAAATATCTCTGATGCCTTTCAGCCGAATGGCAAAAACGGGACGGCCACCAAGCTCCCCTTCACCGACTGGTACCAGAAGCAGCAGGAACTGCTGGAAAAAAGCATGAACCCGGCCGAAGCTCAGAAGGTGTTTCAGGATTCCTTCGAAGGCTATCGCAAGACCCTGGAAGATCAGCTCTCGCAGTGGACCAAAATGACCAATCAGATGCTGAGCCAGCAGGGACAGGCCTTCATGCCTTTCACCGCTATGCCCCGTATTCACCAGATCAGCGAAGCCTATCAGGAGATCGCCAAGTACTGGGACCCCATCCTGAGTGTGATCCGCGACGGGACGCCCAATCCCGCCCAGATCAACGATTGGCTGAAGCCTGAAGCTTACCAGGGTATGCTGACCAAGCTCATGGAGTTTAATATGCCCGTATCGGTCCAGGAAATCGCCGATCAGGCTACCAAGCTGTTCTCCGACTATAGCAGCTGGGTATCGGGCCAGACGACCGGCTTTACCGGGAGTTTCCCGGGGGGGATGATGAGCCTCCCGGCCTGGGACAACAATCCCTTTATGAAGCTGATGACCGACCTGCAGCACCGAGTGGAAACCCAACTGGTCCCGATCACCTCCATGCTCAACATCGGCAAGCGCGGCGAAATGGTCCAGCTGATCCTCGATGCCCAGCGGGAATACATCACCTACGTCATGAGCGCCAGCGCCATCCAGGCGCAGATGTTCCAGGCTGGCCAGAAGGCCATGCCTGAGGCCGTCGAAACCCTGCGCAAGCAGTACCTGGAAACCAATCAGGTCCCTGATTTTGATACCTTCTTCAACACCTTCACCGGCATCCTGGAGCACCACCTCGTGACCCTCTTTGAGACCGAGTCCTATTCCAAGCTCCAGAACGACATGGCCGTAGCCGGGGTGAAAGTCAAGAATCGCCTGGAGCGGGTGATGGAATATGCCTTCGAAGGCGCCCCCTTTACCCTGCGGTCTGAGACCGATGAGCTCGCCAAGGAGCTGCAATCCCTCCGTCGGAAGGTGCGTATGCTGGAAAAGAAAGTGCAGGAAATGAGTAAGGCGGTTTCGGCAGAAAAGCCGCAGCCTCCGGCTCGTAAGACTCCGGCCAGCCGGAGCCGCAAGAAGCCGGCCGCAGAAGCGCCCGCTTCCTGACCAGGCCTCAGGGGGGAACGCACAACCTCCCCCCGCTTTTCTTCTCCCTTCTTTCTATTCCCTATCCCCTAGATACGACTCAATCATATGGAAACTGCGAATATTGCGAACCAAGCCGCTGAGACCGTAACCCGCTTTACTGAGCAGACGGCCGAGCAGATGAACTCGATGCGGACCTGGGCCCAGAACCTGTCCGAAATCGAGACCGTCGACATCGCCACCGCTCCCCGGGAGACCGTCTGGCAAGATGGTAAGGTCAAGCTATACCACTTCCTCCGCGACACCAAAGCCAAGGTCAAAACCCCTGTGGTGATCTCTTACGCTCTGGTGAATCGCTGGGAAATGATGGACCTGCAACCCGACCGGAGCATGATCCGCCGCCTCCTGCAGGAAGGCCTGGATGTCTATGTCATCGACTGGGGCTATGCCGGCGTCGCCGAGCGCTACAAGACCATGGGTGACTACATCAATGGCAATCTTGATGATTGCATCGACTTTGTCCGTGATCGGCACGGAGTGGATCAGGTAAACCTCGTCGGCGTGTGCCAGGGCGGTACCTTCAGCGTGATCTACACCGCTCTGCATCCGGAGAAAGTCAAGAACCTCGTGACCCTGGTCACGCCGGTAGATTTCTCACATGACGAAGGCCTGCTTTTCCGCTGGTCGCGTGAGGTAGATGTCGACTCGCTGGTCGAAGGGTTTAACGGCGTGGTTCCCGGCGAATTCCTCAACATCGCCTTTGACCTGCTCAAGCCGATGGCCAAGGTCAAGAAGTACGTGAACCTGCCCAAGCTGGCCCAGGACAAGGCCAAGCTGGAAAACTTTCTCCGCATGGAGAAATGGGTGAGCGACGGTCCGGCCCAGGCCGGCGAGGCGTATCGGGAGTTTATCAACGAACTCTACAAGCAAAACAAGCTGGCCAAAGGCACCTTTGAACTGGAAGGCGAAAAGGTCGACCTGAAAAAGATCGACATGCCCATCATGACCATCTATGCCAGTGCCGACCACCTCGTGCCTCCCCCCTGTACCCAGAAGCTGAATGACCTGGTGAGCAGCACGGACAAGGAGCTCTACGAATTTCCTGGTGGGCATATCGGCGTCTTCGTCGGTAGCCGTTCCCAGAAAGTGCTCGCCCCGGCTATAGCCGAGTGGCTCGCCAACCGCGACAAATAGGGCCGCAGGCCCTGGGAGTGACCGGCCCGGCGGAACCATCGCTCCCTGCAGCCATAATCTTTCTCTTCCCGCCTGCCGGTGTGGGGACCGGCCATAATCCCATCCCGCCTTTTTCGATTCTGATCCACCGCGAGCCTGCCCCACCGGGCTCGCCTCTTTTTTTTCCAAGAAACCCATAGGGTAGGGGAGTCAAAAAGTTTGAAAGGAATACGTATTCTTTCTCGCCTCTCGCCCTCCTGAGCGCAGCAAAGTCCCGCTTGCGGGATCGCCTCTCAATATCTCGCTTCTAGAATAGTAGTTAGGTTTAGTAGAACCGGCCCGGAACGCCCTGCGCTTCGGGCCTGGCTTTTTGGGAGAGCGGGCCTGGCTATGTAACTTGAGAAACTACCCTCCAAGTAGGCTTGGCCAAACTCACTTTCCTCTTTTCTTTCTATGCCCACCTATTCCTATTCGCTATGAGCGCTTCGCAAAGTCGCCGTCAATTTATTAAGACCACCGCCGTCGTTGGAACCGGGGCCAGCCTGCTGGGCGCCCCCGCCATCCTGCGGGGGCAGGATGATCGTAAAGTACGTCTCGCTGTCATCGGCACCGGCCTCCGGGGCCGCTGGCACCTGAAACTGGCCCTGGACCGCTCCGACACCGAGGTCAAGGCCCTCTGTGACATCGATGGGGCAGCCCTCGACGAGGCCCGCCGCATGGTAGAGGCCGCTGGCCAGCCCAAACCCGCGACCTATGGCGCCCATGAGGAATCCTTTCGGCAACTGCTGGAGCAGGAAGAACTGGATGCGGTCGTCATCGCGACGCCTTGGCTGTGGCACACCCCCATGGCCGTGGCGGCCATGAAGGCGGGCATCGTACCGGGCCTGGAAGTGCCCGCAGCCGTGACGGTGGAGGAGTGCTGGGACCTCGTCGATACCAGCGAAGCAACCGGCGTGCCCTGTATGATGCTGGAAAATGTCTGTTACCGCCGCGATGTCATGGCGGTCCTCAACATGGTGCGTCAGGGGCTTTTCGGGGAATTGCTCCACCTGGAGTGTGGCTACCAGCACGACCTGCGCGCCGTCAAGTTCAACGACGGCAAGCAGCCCTACGGGGGTGGGGTAGAGTTTGGCGAAAAAGGCTTCTCCGAAGCGCGCTGGCGCACCGCCCACTCGGTGCACCGCAACGGCGACCTCTATCCCACCCACGGCATCGGGCCGGTGGCGACCATGCTCGACATCAACCGGGGCAACCGCTTTGCGCATCTGACCGCTACGGCCACCAAGAGCCGCGGCCTGCACAAGTTTATCGTAGACCATGGTGGTCCTGACCACCCCAATGCTGCTGTCGATTTCAAGCTGGGAGATATCGTCACCTCGGTGATCCAGACCGTCAACGGTGAGACCATCACCGTGCAACACGACACCAACAGCCCCCGGCCCTACTCGCTGGGCTTCCGGGTGCAGGGCACCCAAGGCATCTGGATGGACCTGAACGAGAGCCTCTACATCGAGGGCCGCAGCCCCGAGGCGCACCGCTGGGAAGCCGCCGCGCCCTACCTGGAGGAATATGACCACCCCCTTTGGCGGCGCTATGCGGCCGAGGCCGAGGGCGGCGGGCACGGCGGCATGGATTTCTTTGTCCTTCATGCCTTCATTGAGTCGGTCAAGCAGGGCGTACAGCCACCGCTGGGCGTGTACGATGCTGCCGCCTGGAGCGTGATCGCTCCGCTGTCGGAGGCCTCCATCGCCAGCGGCAGCGAGCCGCTGCCTTTCCCCGACTTCACTCGCGGCCGCTGGATGCGGCGGCAGCCGGCCTTTGCCCTGGGCGATGCCTACTGAGGGCGCGGTGAGACTCCACATGCGAAAAGCCCCCGCCGAAACCGGCGGGGGCTTTTGGTTAGGCGCGGTACACGCGGGCTTTTTCAACCAGGAACCACGAACCACGCTCGCCCTTACTCCTTCACGACTTTCTGCACGGCGTACTGGTCACCCTGACGGATGGCGATCACGTACACGCCGGCGGGCTGGGCACTCAGGTCCAGGCTAGTCTGGAAGGCACCAGCCACAGGCTGCACCTGGCTGTCGCTGATGAGGCGGCCGGTGATGCTCAGCACGCGGATGTCCACGGGTTGGTTAGCCTTGAGCTCCCCGGCCTGGAGGGTGAAGAGGCCATTGGAGGGGTTGGGGAACACACTGAAGCTGCGCATCAGGTCGGCCTTGTCGAGGCTGGTGACGGTGCGTACGTCATTGACGAGGTAGCCATAGTGGTCGAGGGCGGTCCAGTCTTTGATCCAGAACTGGTTGGGAAAGCGACCAAAGGCACCCTTGTAGCTGGTGGGGGTAAAGAAGCTGTCAGTCGGCGTCTTGACGTTGCTGTACACTTCCCAGGCTTCGAAGCGGGGGTCGAGGCTGTTGTCGGAGACGTAGGACAGGCCTTGGATACCCGGATCGGTGATGTCATTGTTGACGGGGAAGTAGTTCTGGATGGCGGTGATAGCGGCCGATACCTGGTTCGCGGAGTCGGTCCAGCCCCCTTCGATGGGGGTGATGCGCCATACGTTGCCGGGGGTATTGTCGGAGATGTTCCAGAAGATGTTGTGGGTCATGTCGAGGTCGCCGGCCACGAAGCGGTCATAGGAGGACTCGGGCACGTTGGCGTCGGACTTGTACTCGATATCCACCCCGCGCCCTTGCTCCATGAAGATGGAGTTGTACACCTTGCCGCCGCCGTTGGCGCGGAAGGTAGCGGTGCGGTTGCTGGTCCCGGCGGGCTTGTTGCCAATGAAGGTGGCGTTGTAGATGGTAGGGATACCGAAGGGGGTAC
>RFHL01000534.1 GCA_003696875.1 Bacteroidota bacterium
CATGCGTCTGTACGGCTCCACCGTGGGTGCGATTGAGACCCAGGTCCCAATGGCAACCGCAACGCCATGATGACCTGGACCAGCGGCGACCAGAACAATGGCTTCATGGGCATCTTTGATCCCTCGGCTGAGCCGAGGTCCTACATGGAAATCTCTACGGCCGGCATCGGCCGCATGGTCACCCGGGGGCCTGCCGACACCCGCAATGTGGCCCTGACCTGGCTCAGCGGCTGCAACGACTGCGGCTACATCGGCGTCTACGACGCCAACAGCCTGGAGGCAGGCATGTACGTCAACACCTCCGGCTAGGGGGTCGTCTTCGGCGACATCAAAAAACTTCCGCATGGAGCATCCCACCCAGGCTGGCAAGGAGATCTGGTATGCCTCACTGGAAGGCCCCGAAGCCGGGGCCTATGCTCGGGACACCGCTCAGCTCGTCGATGGCGAGGCGACCGTCGCCTTACCCGAGTACTTTGCTCTGGTCGCCGCCGAGGCCGGCCTCACCGTAATCCTGACGCCACTCTCCGGCAGTCCCAAGGGCCTGGCCGTGACCCAGAAAGGCACCGACCGCTTCACGGTGGTGGAGCTGATGGAGGGGACCGGTACCTACGAGTTTGACTGGGAGATCAAGGCCGTTCGCCAGGGGTTTGAGGACTACCGCGTCATTCGTAATGCCAGCGAGTCCCGCCCCGGTGGCAGCGAGCGGGAAGAATCTGCCCACGATACCCAACCTTTCGGCCAACCTATAACTGAATAAGCCCATGTCATTCCCCTCAATTCGTTTCCCCTATCCCTTGCTCGTAATGACCCTCTGCCTGCTCTCGCTCCCGCTCCAGGCCCAGCTCAGCCTGGAGCGGACGGTCCTCGCAAGCAGCAGCAGAACCTCCCTGATTGGCAGTCTGGAGGTCGACTGGACCCTGGGCGAGAGCCTGGTTGCCAGACGGGAGAGCGGCAGCTTGCTGCTCACCGAAGGCTTCCACCAAGGCCTGATCGGCCCGCTGAGCAGCATCGGTCCCCGTTTCTCGACTACTGATTGGAAGCTCTTTCCCCAACCTGCGGCTCAACCGCTGCAGCTTCAATATGAAGCCGGTAGCCTCGCTACCACCTACACCTCTTCGACCTGACGGGTCGGGAACTATATCGGCAAGCCCTTCCTCCCGGCCAAGGGCACCATAATGCCGCCATTCCGGTCGCTGGATGGAGTCATCGATGCAGGTCAGGCTGTGGGGATTCAACCAAAATGGCTGAAAGGCCGAAGAGAGCAGATACGAGGCCGCGCCCCAATCGGGGCGCGGCTTTGTCTATGGCTGCTTCTGATACTTCAGCTCGTACACATATTCGAGAATCTCATCCGGGATTAACCCCTCCACCCGGCCGCCATACCTGATCACCTCCCGCACAATGGTCGAGGAGATCATGGCCGTCTCGGGGCTGCTCAGTAGGTGTACCACCTCGAGTTCCGGGGCCATATGCTTGTTGATCAGCTCCAGAGGCTGCTCGTAGCTCAGATCCTGCGGCGAGCGCAGGCCCCGCAGCAGGAAAGCGGCTCCCTGTTCCCGGGCAAAGTTGACGGTGAGGCCATCAAAGGCAGCCACCCGCACCTGCGGTTCGTGCGCAAATACCTGCTCCAGCATCTCCAAACGCTCCTCCAGCGAAAAGAGATAGCGTTTGCTGCTGTTGATACCGATGGCGACGATAATCTCGTCAAAGACCGCCCGGCCACGGAGGACAATCTCGACGTGGCCGCGGGTGATGGGGTCAAAGGATCCGGGGAAGAGAGCTTTGCGCATGGGGGTGATGCGTTTTGCGTGATGCGTTGAGCATGCTGGGTGATCGCTGCATGTCGACGAGCTGATGTAAACTCCTGTCGAAGCGTAGCGAGAAGGGCTGAAAATTAGGCGGGAGGAAGCGGGTCAAAGAAGCTGAGGGTGGAGTCGCCATAGCGGCGACTCTCGGTCCAGCCGGGGAGGGCTTCAAGGGGCACAGAACTGGCGTGCTCCACCACGAGCAGCCCCTCGGGAGCCAGCAGGCTCCCTTCCCGAATCGCGGCGATCAGCTCGGGCTGCCCGGGCATGGCGTAGGGCGGGTCCATAAATACCAGGTCAAAGGGGCCCGTGGCCTGGGCGACGTAGCGGCGCACGTCCTGCTGCACGACATCCTGTACAGGCAAGCCGAGGATTTGGAGGCCGGCTTTGATCGCTGCCACACAGCGCCAATCCTGGTCCACGGCCACCACCCGCGCGGCGCCGCGGCTGTAGCATTCGAAGCTGATGTTGCCGGTCCCGGCAAAGAGGTCTAGCACCCGCAGGCCTTCCCAGTCCAGCCGCTGCATGAGCATGTTGAAGAGGGCCTCCTTGGTGCGGTCGGTAGTGGGTCGCACGGGCAGGCCACGGGGCGGGCGGATCTGCCGCCCGCGAAAGGTTCCGGCTATGATGCGCATAGGAAGGCGTATTTCCAGTAGGGAGTCAGGGAAAGGTCCTGCTGCCCGCGAAAGCCCCAGGTGTCGGGCACGCGCACCAAGGGAAGCCAGCGGCGCAGGCCGTGGACCTCAGGCGCGTCGGGCTCCCACTCGCCGCCGGCGAGTAGGGGAATCTCAAAGGCCTCCAGGCCGCAAGCGGCCTTGACAGCCTGTACGTAGTAAACCGCGTCTTCGGGGCTGTGACAGGCAAAGCCATTGCAGAAGATCAGCTGATCGGCATCGCGCAGCGCAATCAGAATGCCCGCCTCAATCCAAAGCAGCGTCATCAGGCGCTCTGAGCGCCGCTCGGTGGTCATCACCCAGCGTACCAGCGGGCTGGCGACATGCGCCAGCGTGTAGTCTCCCAGGTATTGCTTCAGCAGGTGGCGGATTCCCGGTGGCACCGCAAACAACACCCGCCCCCGCACGGCGGGGAGGATCGCCTGCGCCACCTCTTCGGGCAACATCAAATCGTCCAGCAGGGCCCGCCCCAACGACAGCGCCTGTCGCTCATCCCAGCAGGCCTCTGGGATCAGGGTGTATTGGGTACTTCCCCAGTAGACCTCCGTCCCCAAAAAGGGTCCCCGCAGCCAGCCTTCGTGGGTCAGGAGCAGGCGCAGGAAGGTCTCCTGCCCCAGATCCTGCTCATTGCGAAACTCCTTGCAAGCGGCAATCTCGCCGCGGGTTCCCTCCAGTACGGCATAGATCCGCCCCCCCTGAATGAGCAGGTGTAGCCTACACAGGGGCATCCGTACCGGACTCACCGATACCGGCACATGGACCCATGTAGCGTATGGAGCGGTGGTCATAGCCACTAATTCTTCAGGCTGAAAACACGAATGCTCAATCAAACGTTCTAATCATACAAAGCCGCTTCGCGGCTAGGGCTAAATTAACTATTTTTAATCGCTTGTAGCAATTCTATCCTGACGCACAGGCTCCCGTTTCAAGCTCTTTCTCTCAACTATAAACCGCTTTTCCATGCGTAGACTAGCATTTCTCCTTCTGCTGGCCCTCGGTAGTCTCCCCCTCCAGGCCCAACTTTCCGATAAAATTGTCCCCCATTTCGGGTTCATGTTGGAGCGATCCTATGGCACGGAACTGGACAACATCCTTACCGATATTCAGTGGAACTTTTCTACACTGAACATTGGCGGATACTATGTCCTCGCCCATCACAAAGACGTAGTCAGTGTGGGTGTTGACCCCAGCGTCCAAATTGGGCTCAGCTTCCCCGCTGGCCCCGGCGTAAACATCATGGTCCAGACTCCGGTCTACCTGATGGCCCGGGTAGGCGCCAACTCCACCCCCTACAACCAGCAGGCCCTTGGCCTGAGCGTTGGCGTCGGTGGCAACCTTCAATACCTGACCTTTACCGGCCTAAACCGGCGGACCACCTTCTTTGCCCCCGGCGCCGTGGTGGAAGGCACGCTTTCTTCCCGGGGCGCGCCGCTCACCTTCCGCCTACACTTTTCGCCAGCCCAACCCCAGACGCTCTTCAAATACACGGGACCGGACAATGGTACCAGCACCAACGTAGACGTCAATTACCGCTTCAGCAGCATCCTTGGCTTCGGCCTGCTGTACGGGTTCTAGCACCCGCTTTTGCCTGTCAAAGCCTATACCGCCACCGGCCTTGGGCCGGTGGTTTTTTTATGCGCCAGAGGCTGATTCGGCGGGCAGGAAACCGCCGCTTTTGGTTGTTTTTTCCCGGCTAGGGGGGTACCTTTGGGGTCCGAATATCATTCTATTTAATCCCCCACCTCATGAGTATTCTGGTAAATAAGGACTCTAAAGTTATCGTGCAGGGGTTCACCGGTAAGGAAGGCACTTTCCACGCTGAGCAGATGCTGGCTTATGGCACCCAAGTCGTCGGGGGCGTGACGCCCGGCAAGGGCGGCATGAAGCATTTGGGCCAGCCGGTCTTCAACACCGTCTACGAGGCCGTGCAGACAACCAAGGCCAATGTTTCGATTATCTTCGTTCCTCCGGCCTTTGCGGCCGATGCCATTATGGAAGCCGCCGATGCCGGCGTCGAGCTGATTGTGGCCATCACCGAAGGCATCCCTGTGAAGGACATGATCTACGCCAAGCACTACATTGATGAGCGTGGCGTACGGATGATCGGCCCCAACTGCCCCGGTGTGATTACCCCCGGCGAGTGCAAGCTTGGCATCATGCCCGGCTTCATCCACAATCCTGGTCATGTCGGCATCCTGAGCCGCTCCGGGACCCTCACCTATGAGGCTGTCGATCAGGTGACCAAGCAAGGCCTGGGCCAGTCCACCTGCGTGGGCATCGGCGGTGACCCCATCATCGGGTCTACTCACCTCGACATCATCAAGCTCTTCAACGAAGATCCCGATACCCACGGCATCGTCATGATCGGGGAGATCGGTGGCTCCAATGAGGAAAAAGCCGCCGAGTGGATCGCCGATCACGTTACCAAGCCGGTCGTGGGCTTCATCGCCGGTCGTACGGCCCCTCCCGGCCGTCGCATGGGCCACGCCGGGGCCATCGTCTCCGGGGGCAAAGGCACCGCCGACGGCAAGATGGCGGTCATGCGCGAGTGCGGCATCCACGTGGTAGAGTCGCCCGCCGAGATCGGCACCGTGATGGCCGAGGCGCTGCGCGCCGCTGCCGTGTAGGACCAGACCCCAAACACACAACCGCCGGTGCTTTCTTCCGAAAGCACCGGCTTTTTGGTGGGGTATCCTGAAGGCTACTCCCGGCGGCTGCGCACCTGGGCGTGCTGCTCTTCCTGCTCATAGGCGGCAAGGATGTGCCGCACCAACCGGTGGCGCACCACATCGGTGGCCGTCAGCCGCACAAAGGCGATGCCCTGAATGCCCTGCAGGATGCGCTGGGTCTGTAGCAGGCCCGACCGCTGCCGGGCGGGCAAATCGATCTGCGAGTCATCTCCGGTCACGATCATGCGGGAGTGCTCACCCAGGCGGGTGAGAAACATCTTGAGCTGCATCTCGGTCGCGTTCTGTGCCTCGTCCATGATGACGAAGGCTTTGTCCAAGGTACGGCCACGCATGTAGGCCAACGGCACGATCTCGATGACGTTGTTGTCGAGGTAGTACTTGAGTTTCTCGGTGTGGATCATGTCCCCGAGCGCGTCGTAGAGCGGGCGCAGGTAGGGGTCGACCTTTTCCTTCATGTCTCCCGGCAGGAAGCCCAGGCTCTCGCCAGCATCCACGGCCGGTCGGCAAAGGATGATACGCTTCACCTGCTTTTCTTTGAGCGCCTTAACGGCCAAGGCCACGGCGATGTAGGTCTTACCGGTCCCGGCGGGCCCGACGGCAAAGACGACATCGTTTTTGTGGGCGGCCCCCACAATTTGCTGCTGCCCCCGGTTGCGGGGGCGCACCATGAGGCCACCGGAGCCGTGCACGAGCACTTCTTCGTCCGAGGCCATAGGCAGATTTTTGCCCCCCTCGGGCGTGGGCGACACCACAAGCTCCAGAAAACGGTTTTCCGATACCCGGCCCTTGCGGCGAATCTCTTCAAAGAGCGCGGCGAGGACGCTTTTCAGCTTTTCGATCTTCTCGGCTTCGCCTTTTACTTTGAGCTCGTCTCCGCGAGCGACAAATTTGACTTCGGGAAATCCCTCGGCAATCTGCTGGAGGCGGAGGTTGTTCACGCCATAGACTTCCAGCGGACTGATGTTCTCCAACAAAAAGGTATGCTCGGTCAAGCGATTAATTTTGGGGATGAAGAAACCATATTGGTTCCAATATAGGTTTTTTTTCGAAGCCTGCGCAAGCCTGTAGAGGCACAAAGCCACCGCCCTCGGCAGGCACCGTAACCCGATAGATCATTTGAGGGATGGATAGTCGACACATACGTGAGGGCACCCACAAAGTTGGGATAGCAGGGAGTCCATGTACAAAAAGAAGGTTTTGTCAGTTGTTTTCCCCTTCTTTATCTTGTACGATTATGTGCTGCGCGGACGTTTTCTGGGCACACGTTCCCACCGGTTCCTATGGCGATTGTTACCTTCACTTCCGATCTGGGCGACAACAGTCACTACCCCGCCGTCGTCAAAGGCATCATCCTGTCTCTCTACCCGGACGTGACCCTGGTGGACGTTACCCACAATGTCCCGAGTTTCGACATCATGCAGGCGGCCTACGTGCTGCGCCACACCTACCATGCCTTTCCGGCGGGGAGCATACACCTGATTTCGGTGGATCCCGAGTCCAAAGGTCAGGCCGAGGGGGTTGTCATGGCCTATGACGGGCATTTTTTTGTGGGGCCCAACAACGGCCTCATGAGCCTGATCACCAATGGGGCCGAGGCCGAAGCCTCCCGCATCAGCCATCCTGGCCTGATCCGGGAGGCCTATCCCCGCTCCTTCCGGGCGGCGCGGCTCTTTGCGCCGGCG
>RFHL01000535.1 GCA_003696875.1 Bacteroidota bacterium
ATCCGCCGGATGTATACCTGATCCAAGGCCTCGGCCCGGTTGAGATTGGCCCCGAGCGCGAAGGGCCGCGACAGCAGCGGTCCGTTGGGATACTCCGGGCTGCTCTCAAATGCCCCACCGGTGAAGAGGGTGTTGATGTACTTCTTGATGTCGGACTTCGGGATCCGCCGGTCGAGGTGGGTACTCACCTGCTCAAACATCTCATTCATGGAGCGCAGATCGGCCTGGGCAAAGCAGGCCACGAGGGCCTCGGCCATCTCCTGCCGGCGGTGCGGATCGTGGCTATAGCGCAGACGCCGCACCAGAAACTGGAAGGCCTCTTCCCGCAAAGCCGAAGGTCGTACCTGCGGGGATTCCTCCTCCCCCGGATCCTGCAGATAAACCATCGGCAGGGTTTCGTCCCGGGTTTCTACCCGTGCCACCACATCGCCTTTGAGCGACAGCACAAACTGCTTGAAGGAGGAGAAGCCCAGCTCTTTTTCGGAAAAAGAGGGGTCTATCCGCAGCAGTTGCTGCTTGAGCTGGGACATGTAGAGGGGCTCGTCCTCGTTGTTGTGGGCCCGCTGCACCCGCAGCATCAGGCGGCGGCCATAGCTGGCGTCGGGCTCCTCGGTGAGGTCTGAGGAGGGCGATTCGGCTTCTGGCTTGCCGATCAGGTCTTCCAGACTCTTGAATTCCGTGCTGTTGCGCTTGACCAGGTTCCCCACACTGTGCTCAAATCCCAGGGTGATGACGGTCTTGCCCCGGGCCCGCAACCGCTGGATCAGGGGGATAAAATCGGTGTCGCCCGAGCCGATAATGAAAGTCTGCACACCTTGGTAAAACTCCAGGTATTCCATCACATCCACCGCCAGGCGCACATCCGATCCATTTTTGCCTTGTTGGTTGGTTTCGGGCAAATGGATCAGCTCAAACCCCTGATCCATCAGGCGGTTCTGATACTGGGAGAAGATATGCTTGCTCCAGTCGGCGTAGGCCTTGCGGGTACAGATCACCCCTTTGGAGGCGGCAAAATCAATAATGGGCTCCAGGTTGAGCGGTTTTTCCCGGGAGGGATACACCGTCTCTGCCGAGATGGCGAGGTTTTCAAAGTCGAGGTACAGGGCTACGTTCGGTCCTTCCATAGGGGATGGATTGGGTATAATGAGTTGGTCCGAAAGACCCAATCCATCCCCTATGGA
>RFHL01000536.1 GCA_003696875.1 Bacteroidota bacterium
CTCAATAATATCGTACATGGAGGGTAAAATTAACTCAGGATTCCACGAATCCATGGAGTGTCAGAATCGCTATATGCGGGGAGGGTGGGAAGGGTAAAATCGACCTACGGGATGTGAAGGAAAATTCGGTGGAATTCGCGCCTCGGCCGGGGGAGGGGGGGGAGAGGATAGGGGCCGTGACATGAGCGTTGTCGCAAAGGTACGGAAACCCACAGGTGTTTTGCAAATAATTTGTGACCCCATCGCCGCAAATACCCCACCCCAAAAAGCTAAGAAAAACCCAGCCTTTTTGTTATTTCGCAGAAAACGTAAGCCATCATGCTCGAAATAACCAAGTTGAGAACCGAGGCAGAGGACATCATCCTCCGGCTGGAGAAGAAATATGTCGCCCATGCCCGTGAGACTGTCATGGCCCTCCTGACCCTGGACGAAAAGCGCCGGCAGACCATCGTCGATCTGGAGGCATTGCGGCAGGAGATGAATACCACCGCCAAGTCGATCGGCCAGCTCATGAAGGCCGGCAAGCGCGAAGAAGCAGAGGCCGCCAAGACCCGTAGCGCAGAAGCCAAAGCTGCGATTAAGTCCCTGGAAGCCACCCTACAAGAGATCGAAGCCGAGACCCATGAGCGGCTGGTTACCCTGCCCAATACCCCTGACCCCAGTGTCCCCGTCGGCCGCGACGCCGCCGCCAATACAGTAGTGTACCAGAATGATGTAAAAGTATCATTCGACTTCGTCGCCCAGCCCCACTGGGAGCTGGCCCGTACCCACGACATCATCGACTGGGAACTCGGGGTCAAGCTCACCGGTGCCGGTTTTCCTGTCTATAAAGGGAAGGGCGCCATTCTTCAGCGGGCCCTCATCGCCTTTTTCCTTCGCGAAGCCAACGCCGCCGGCTACACCGAGATCCAGCCCCCCCTCATGGTCAATGAAGCCTCCGGCTTCGGTACCGGGCAGCTTCCCGACAAGGACGGTCAGATGTACGCCGTCGAGCGCGACGGCTTCTACCTCATCCCCACCGCCGAAGTGCCCATCACCAACCTCTACCGCGACACCATCATTGAGCAGGCCGACCTTCCCATCCGCAACTGCGGCTACACCCCCTGCTTCCGCCGCGAAGCCGGCTCCTACGGCAAGGACGTCAAGGGCCTCAACCGCCTGCATCAGTTTGACAAGGTCGAGCTCGTTCAGATCACCCAGCCCGAGCACTCCTACGAGACCCTGGAGGCCATGGTCACCTATGTCGAGGGGCTCCTCACCCAGCTGGAGCTGCCCTACCGCCGCCTGCTGCTTTGCACCGGCGACACCAGCTTTACCTCCGCCAAGACCTACGACCTCGAGGTCTACAGCGCCGCCCAGGAGCGCTGGCTGGAGGTCAGCTCCGTCAGCAACTTTGAGACTTACCAGACCAATCGCCTCAAGCTCCGCTATCGCGACGAAGACCGCAAGATCCGTCTGGCCCACTCCCTCAACGGCAGCGCCCTCGCCCTGCCCCGCATCCTCGCCGCCCTGCTCGAAAACAACCAGCAGGCCGATGGCAGCATCCGCATTCCGGAGGTCCTGCAAGCCTTTACCGGTTTCGATCGCATCGGGGGCGCCTAGCGCGTTTTCCTGGCTTTTCCTTCTGTTTCGGTATGAGGGCGCTACGGCGGCGTCGGGCAAGCCCGGCGCCGCCGTCGGGTGCTTTCAGGCTCGCTCCGCTCGGCCCTCCGCTTCGCTCCGGGCGGCTCCCGCTGGTCGCCCC
>RFHL01000537.1 GCA_003696875.1 Bacteroidota bacterium
CGCGCCATCACCTCGTACATCTCGTCCCGGCTGCGCCGCAGCCCTCGCCTTGTCTGATCTTGTTCCATTGCCTGACTTTTTCATCAAAGGTCGCACCGCTAAGGACGTAAGGCAAGATGGGGTTCGTGGAACGGATACAAAAAAACCAATCACGACGGTCAAGAAAATGAAAACCAACCCTTTGACACCACTGATGATCAAGGCTTTCTCGCGCAGCAGCAATCATGTAACCATTTTAACTCATCAGTATAATGAAAACCTTGACTCATTTCCTGACGCTGTGGCTGCTGCTAGGCAGTGCCAAGGCCCAGACCTTGGTCAACCGCGAGTGGGTGGCCCAGTACGGCCTGCCCGACACCATGGCCTGGTCGGCCTCGACCGCCGATGACAGTGGAAATCTCTACACTACCGGCAATACCTTCGTGCTGGGTAGTGGCGCAGACGTGCTGCTGACCCGGTACGACCCCGAGGGTAACCTGCTCTGGCAGCAAACCTACGACCACCAAGGGCAAAACGACTACGGCGTGGCCATTTTGCATCACGCCAACGGCGAGCTTACCGTGGCCGCCGCCCTGCACGACGCCACCGACAGCTTTGACGTGGGGCTGCTGCGCTACGACGGCAGCGGCAACCTGCTGTGGAGCTACATCTATGACTACCAAGGCGGCTATGATGTGCCCACGGCCTTGGCCGAAGATGCCCAAGGCAACCTCTATGTCTGCGCCGCCAGCTTGGGTAGCAGCAGCGACCTGGACTACCTGACCTTGAAAGTGAAAGAAGACGGCACCTTTGAGTGGATGCAAAGCTACGACTTCGCCGCCGGGCGGGATGTGCCCGTGAGCCTGGTGGTGGATGGCAACCACATCACCGTAACCGGAGCCAGCGAAGACAGCACAGGGCAGTGGGATTTTTACACCGTGATGTACGACGCCAACGGCACGGTACAGGAAGCATACCGCCTGGATAAACCTGGCCTTGGCTTCGACGAGCCCACAGGCATCGCGCGCGATGCGGCGGGTAATTTCTACCTCACGGGCCGCGCCAGCGACAATGGCAGCACCTACTACATCCAGACGGTCAAGCTCGACGCGCAACTGAACCTCGTCTGGGAAGTGGCCTACGCCCACAGCGGCCAAGACGGGGCCACGGGCCTAGGCCTCGACAGCCAGGGCAACGTCTATGTCTGCGGCTACCTGGCCGAGCCGACGGGACAGGACCTGATCCTGCTCAAGTACGATCCCAACGGGACCCTGCTCTGGGACCGCATCGAGAC
>RFHL01000538.1 GCA_003696875.1 Bacteroidota bacterium
CATGCCTGCTACAGGTATCGACTGGGTGCCTCGCAAGGAAGTGCTGACGTATGAGGAAATGGAGCGCCTGCTCAGGATTCTGGCTGATCTGGGGGTAGACAAGCTCCGCATTACCGGCGGTGAGCCGTTGTTGCGCAAGGGCCTGTTGGGCTTTCTGGAGCGGGTACGCCGGGATATACCCGGCATCAAGACCCTCAACATGACCACCAACGGGGTGCTTACCGGCCGCTTTTTGCCGCGATTGCTGGATCTGGGCTTGAATACCGTGAACCTCAGCCTGGACACCCTGGACCGGACCCGCTTCCAGGAGATCACCCGGCGGGACGAGTTGCCCCAGGTTTTGGAAACCCTCGAAGACCTGTTGGCCGCCGGGGTGCGCACCAAGATCAACGCGGTGGTGATGGAGGGAAAAAATACCCAGGATCTGGTGCCGCTGGCAGCCTATACCCGTGAACATCCGGTGGAGGTGCGTTTCATTGAGGAAATGCCCTTCAACGGCGGGCGGGAGGAAGGGCCCAGCCTGCGCTGGGACCACCGCCGGATTCTGGCCGAGCTGAGCCAGCATTTTCCTGGCATACACCCCATCTCGGCGGGTCCTCACGATACGGCCAGCCGCTATCAGATCCCGGGTCACCAGGGGAGCGTGGGCATTATTGCTGCCTTCAGCCGCACGTTTTGCGGAACCTGTAATCGAATTCGCATTACCCCCCAAGGTACCCTAAAAACCTGTCTCTATGACGGAGGGGTGCTCAACCTGCGGGACCGCATACGGGAGGGGGTCTCCGACGAAGCCCTCATCACCGATCTGCGCCGGGCCTTTGGCAACCGGGCCCGAAACGGCTTTGAAGCCGAGCGCCGCCGGGAGCATCACATCAGCGAGTCGATGTCCTCCATCGGCGGCTAGGCCGCCTTATTCCCCGCCTTCTCCACTTTCCAGTACCAGCTCCACCCGGCGGTTGCGTTGCCGGCCTGCCTCCGTCTCATTGGAGGCAGTAGGTAGCCGCTCCCCGTAAAATTCGATGCGCAGACGGCCATCGGCAATGCCGCGCTGGACGAGATAGTCGACCACCGCCTGACAGCGGCGCTCGGAGAGGGCATCGTTGAGGGGATCGGAACCGACATAGTCGGCATGACCCATCACCACCAGGTGAGCGTGAGGGTTCTCATCCAGGTAATTGAAGACCCCATTCAGCGCGATCCGTGCCTTTCCATCGAGGTAGGACTCACCAGAATCGAAGTAGATTCGCTCAAAAGCATCGATCTCAGGCTCAGCCTGAGCCGAAACGGGAAGCCCCCGAGGATCATCCTCCGGGCAACCGTTAAACGCGGGGCGACCCGGCGTTTCCGGACAGTGGTCATGCACATTGGGCACACCATCGCCGTCAATGTCAGCGTAGGGCATATAGGCGGCCAGAGCCCCGGTGCTATAGGTACTTTCCTGGCTGAAGATAACGATGTGCTAGTGAGGATAGCAGTGGCTAAAAATCCAAAAACGCCTGAGGCTGGCCTGCTACAGC
>RFHL01000539.1 GCA_003696875.1 Bacteroidota bacterium
CATCAGGTCGCTCTGTGTAGTTCAGTATTACTAGAATATTCTCACCAATATCTGAATATGAACTGATTTTTTGCACATACCATGCCCCTTGATCTTGCAGATACTCAATTGTATATGAACGTCCATTGACATCTTCCACCTTGCTCAGCGCCCAAGCGTAGGCCCCTCGTGTTGAGCTGATGCGGGAATCCGGCGTCATACCGTAATAGTATTTGGTTTTATCGGCAGACAAGGCAATAAAGCCATCGGGGTTGGCGGGATTGCCCTGCAGTTGGTACAAAGTCGAACCATTCTCCCGCCCCCGAAATCCGCCCGATGAGGCAACCAAGACACCATCTGGTCCAATGAAGCGGTCACTGGCATCGTAGCGAATGCCTCCTCCGGTATATCGAGTAACGGCACCCAGGCCAGTCAGGCTCCAGCCCATGCCGAGCATACCATTGCCGCCGTTGGAATTGTAGTGCAACTGCAAGTCGGGAGAAAAGCCCCTTGGGAGCTCAATTGGCACTGTAATGTTGGCAGAGCCGTCCTGCCCGATCTCTACGGCAGGGTAGGTCCACCAGAAGCCCCAAATAAAACGAGCGTCAGAACGGAATACAGAACAAGCGATGCCTTTTTGTCCCCAATAGAGGCCATAGTGACCACCTGTGAATTACTAATAGTATTTGTCAATAAACAGTCACAAAAATTGCCTGCGCACAGTGGGTGGGGTACACAATTACAGCCACGTCATTTGTTGAGCAAAAATTTGCGGTCCTGTGCCCATGCAGATATAGGCTATACGATCATCAGCCTTGGCGCAAGGAAGCTCGTGCCCTCGAAGGGGGCATCCATCCCCGTCTCGACCTCAAACTCGATTACGGAGTCTTCCCAAAGGTAGCAGTCCGTGGCATGGGAGAGCCCTCGGTGTACGGAAAGGCCGATCGTGTAGAGACCCGGCCCGAGGTTCAACGTCAGGCGGAACCGAAGCTGACGGGAGCCCTGGATCCGGATCCCCTCTCCGAGGAGTTGGCGGCTGTTGACCCCAAAGACGCGGATACCGTGGGAGCTTGTGATGTGGATGCCGACCGTCAGGTCATGCAGCTCCTCTTTGGGGGACAGCTCCACCGACAGTTCCGCCTGCTCTCCCGAAACGAAGTGCCGGCGGGCTTGGGCGTTTGCATCGAGCAGCTCCAGGCGATACTCGGATTCCTTGAGTTCAGAGAATTTGCTGCCCGTCTCGTCGCGCGAGCTACTTGCAATCAGTTCCATGTAGCGTGAGATGGCCTCGGCGGGTTCCCCCAGGAATTTCGCCTTGCCCCGATCCAAAAGCAGGATGCGATCGCTGACGGCCTGTAGCAGCGGCAAATCATGGCTGACGATCAGAATCAGGCTCCCTGCCCTGCGGAACTCCGAGAAGCGCTCGATGCAGCGCTGTTGGAAGGCGGCGTCCCCGACGGCCAGGGCCTCGTCGATCAAAAGAAGGTCGCTTCTCTCAAAGGTCGCAAGCGCAAATCCGAGGCGCATCTGCATCCCGGTCGAATACGCGCCGAGTGGCCAATCCGCATAGTCCGAGAGCCTCGCAAACTCAAAGATCCGGTCCGTGGCCGACAGAAGCTCGCGCCCGGTGTAGCCCCACAGGCGTCCGTTGTAATAGACATTCTCACGACCCGTCAGGTCGGGGCTGAAGCCGACCCCCAATTCCAGGATGCTTCGGAGGCTTCCCTCGAACTGGATGTGACCTGAGGTGGGCGCGGAGATGCCCGTCAGGATGCGAAGCAGGCTGCTTTTGCCGGCTCCATTGGGGCCGATGATGCCG
>RFHL01000540.1 GCA_003696875.1 Bacteroidota bacterium
CCATAAAGGTCATGGGGCGGTACGACAAGGGTTTCAGTGCGGAGGTGGAGAAGGCCCTCAAGGGCCTGGGCTTCAGGCAGTCCGACTTCACCCGCCAAACGAAGGAATTCAGCGGAGGCTGGCGCATGCGCCTCGAGCTGGCCAAAATCCTGCTGTAAAAGCCCGACCTCATGCTGCTCGACGAGCCCACCAACCACATCGACATCGAGTCGGTGCTCTGGCTGGAGGACTTTCTGGTCAACAAGGCCCAGACGGTGATGGTCATCTCCCACGACCGCACCTTTATCGACAACATCACCAACCGCACCATCGAGGTCACGATGGGGCGGATCTACGACTACAAGGCCCCCTATTCGCAGTATCTTCAGCTGCATCTTCAGCTGCGCGAAGAGCGCCGGGCCAGCCAGCTCAAGGCCTTCAAGGAGCAGGAGAAGTTCATCGCCGATACCCAGGCCTTTATCGAGCGCTTTAAGGGGACCTACTCCAAGACCAACCAGGTCAACGCCCGCGAGCGCAGGCTCGAAAAGCTCGAGCGCATCGAGATCGACGAGATCGATACCTCGGCCCTCAAGCTGCGCTTCCCACCCGCGCCCCGCTCGGGCGACTTCCCCGTCCTCGCCAAGGACGTCTCCAAGGCCTTACGGCGCGCAGACGGTCTTTCGCGACGCTAACCTGACCATCAGACGGGGGAAAAGGTCTGCTTCGTGGGCCGAAACGGGGAGGGCAAGTCCACCCTGATCAAGGCCATCATGGGCGAGATTGAGGTGGGCGGTACCTGCGAGCTGGGCCACAATGTGCGGGCGGGCTACTTTGCCCAAAACCCGGCCTCGCTGTTGGCCCCCGAGCTCACGGTCTTCCAGACCGTGGATGAGGTCGCCAAGGGCGAGATTCGCAGCCAGATCAAGCACATCCTGGGGGCTTTCATGTTCAGCGGCGAAGCCATCGACAAGAAGGGCAAGTTCCTCTCCGGAGGGGAGCGCACCCGCCTCGCCATGGTCCGGCTCCTGTTGGAGCCGGTGAACCTGCTCATCCTCGACGAACCCACCAATCACCTCGACATGAGGTCGAAGGACGTACTGAAAGAAGCCCTGCTCGACTTTGAGGGCACCCTCATACTTGTGTCGCACGACCGCGACTTCCTGCAGGGGCTGGCCCGGAAGGTCTTCGAGTTCAAGGTTCAGCGCGTCATCGAGCACTCCGAGACCATCGACGCCTTCCTGGAGCGCAGCCGCCTCCAACGCATTACGGAGCTGAATTTGAGTAAGTAGGAGGAGATATTTGCCAAAAAAGTCGAGTAGACCGCCACAAGAGCGCGAGAGGTCCCATCAGCCCGCCAACAGGCGGGCCAGCTCTTCCAGATTGGCGCTGGAGTCAAAAACGGCCTCTATCCGAATCTCGAAGCCGGGAATCACCTGGCAGCGAATCGGGCCGCTCCCGGCCTTGAGGATCAGCTCGTATTGACCCTCGGCATCCAAGCGATATTGCTCCACCGAGCGGGCGAGGGGGTCCACAATCCAGTATTCCTGCACCCCGTGGGCGCAGTAGTCATCAAATTTCACCCCCCGGTCGTTGGCCATGGTCTTCGGGGAGAGAATCTCGACCACCAGATCAGGAGCAGGAAAGAGACTCTGCCCCTCCGCAAAGTGCCGGGCCTTTTCCCGCCCGAAAAAGCAGATGTCCGGCTCGTAATCGTTGCGGGAAAGGGTAACCATGATTTTCTCAACCCCGACGTAGCCGAGCGAATGCTTGTCTACATACACGTCAATTAGCCTGAACAGCTTTCCGGTAGCGTCATTGTGCTCCTTCTTGACGGGCGAATGAATGACCACCTCGCCATTGATGAACTCGGCTTTTTCGTACTCGGAGATCTCGTTGTAAAAAACCGTCCGTCGCTGCCGCTCAACCTCCAAAGCATGACGAGCCTGCTCCACGATAGCAGGCGCAGAGGGGAGCGCGAGGATTTGAGTGAGCAGTTCTTGGTCGGTACGCATAGGTCGAGGAGGAGAATTATTGGACTTTAAGATACGCATATCCTGGAAAAAAAGCTGCACCATGATGGCTGTGTCCTGGCTTCCGGGCAGGTCCGATCCCGTCGATCCCCCAGGTTGATGCCGGAGAAAAAGGATGTTCAAATAAGTTTTCCTTCTCTCAACTCTTTATTTCTTTTTGCGTAGAGCCTACTACTTTGCAATACAAAGTTCTCTGAACATGCCAAAACTCCCCACCCTCAACACCCGCTGGCTCCACCATCTGGGATTGGGACTCATCGTCCTGTCAGGCAGTCTGTTTCTTATCACCTGCCTGGCTCCCGAAAGCCCCAGCGGCTTTCTCGACCTTTCGGGCCTCTTCTGGATCAACTACGCCCTGAGCGTAGGCTACTTTGTAGCCATTCTTGCCCATCACTGGGCCCAACCCCGCCCGCGCAAGGGCGACGAGATCGCCTTTGCGCGGGCCCTGGTCCTCTTTTCGCTCAGCGCCCATACCCTCAACTACGGCACCGAAATCAAGGTCTTCGAGCCCTATGTGGACTGGATGATCGGCTACGTGCTGCTCATGCACGTCACCTTGTTGCTCTTGCCACATCGCCAGGCCTTCCCGGCCTGGTTGCGCACAGGCCTCTACTTTCTGGCCGGCGCCGGGCTGGTACTGGCCGTGTACCTGACCCTCTTTCTGGGGCCGCTTATCATGCTGGCGCTGCCGCTCTCCCTCGCCTTTGGGGTATCGATGCATGCGACGGTACCGCTGTGGTTTGCGATCGAATATGGCCGCCTGCCCTGGCGCATGGAAAAAACCAACCGCGCCCGGGGCGCTTTCTGGAGTGGCGTGCTGGCTCCCATCCTGATTTTGGCGGGTTTTCTCCTTCCCTGGCATGGCCTGCAGCGGGGCACCGAGGCCGCCCAGGTTCGGGCTACCGCCGAAGCGCCTGTCCAGGGCCTGCCCGACTGGGTGGTGATGAGTCAATATTTGCCCGAAGGTCCTCTCACAGAGGCGGTTTTGATGAGCGACCTCTTTGCCCAACCCTCCTATTGGAACTGGGACGACGGACTCAGCCGGCTGGGGCGCAGGCTCGCTATCCGGCAGCGGCATGATCCGCTGGCTACGGCCGCCAAGGCCTTGTACGGCCCTCTGGAGTTGGAGGAAGACCTGATGGTGCCGCTGCTCGATTTCCGTTACGCCGCCCGCCACCTCACCCATCGCCGCCTTTGGCGCGATACGGATGTGACGGTCAGTGCCATTGATACCCGCGTGCAGGCCTATCCGGCCTACCGCCTCGCCTATCTGGAACATGAGCTGCAGCTCACCAATACCCACCCCCAACCAGACAATCAGCAGGAGGCGGTTCTCACCTTTCACCTGCCTGAGGGGGCAACGGTGACCACCCTTTCGTTGTGGGTAGAAGGGGAAGAACGGCCTGCCCGCCTGACTACCCGGAGCAAGGCCGACTCGGCCTATTCCACCATCGTCGGCCGGGAACGCCGGGACCCGGCGCTGCTACACTGGCAGGAGGGCGACCGCGTCACCCTCACGGTTTTTCCCTGCACCCCCGCCGAAGCCCGGCGGGTCAAGGTCGGTTTTTCCTTTCCGCTCCGCGAAGCGGACGACCGCCTGCACCTGCAAAACATCTGGTTTGAGGGCCCGCCCTCGGCGGGCGCACCTATGACCGCCCAACTAACCGTCGAGGACGGCAGCCCCGCTCCGGACCTACCCCTGGGCTGGAAAGCCCAGGCCGAAGGCTGGCGCTATCAAGGAGAATGGCACCCCACCTGGCGGGTAAGCTGGCCCCGGGTACCCCTGGCTGAGGGCGCTTTCAGCTGGCGGGGCGACCACTACCGCCTGGAGGCGGTGCCCGAAACAAGCGAAGCCTTTCACCCTGCGGCCATCTACGTGGACCTGCACGCCGGCTGGGACGCTCTGCGGTGGGAGCAATTGTGGCCCCATCTCCAGGGATATGAGGTCTATGCTCTCCTTCCAGAGCCGGTCCGCATTACGGCCGCCAACTATAGCGCCCGCCTGGCCGAGGCCCAGGATCGGACCTTTACCCTGCTCCCCTTCCATCAGTTGCAGCCGGGCAGCCTGGTGATCTGCCAGTCGCCCGAGGCCACCCCCTTGCTGAGCGACCTGGACGGGAGCGTATACGCCCATCAACTACAGGACTGGCTGGCCCGGCAAGAAGGCGACCTCCGGGTATGGGAACTGGGGACCCAGCCTGCGCCCTACTTGCGAAGCCTGCGCGCCTTTCGGGCGCTGGAGATCCGGCAAGGCCGCCTGCCGGCCCTGGTAGCCCAACTGGAAACCGGTCAATGGCCGGTAGCAAGCGAAACCGCCGAGGCCGTCCACCTGCCCGGAACGCAGGCGCGCCTGCGGCGCGAGGCCTCTTCGGCCCCCTCCACGCAAGGGGCACCGGACCACCTGGCCCGCCTCTACCACTATCAGGATCTGCTACGCACCATCGGCCCGCGCTACTTTGAGCGGGGGGCGCATGAGGAAGCCTGGCTGGACCAGGCCCGGGATGCCTACGTGATCTCGCCCGTGGCCAGCCTCGTGGTGCTGGAGTGTGAGGCCGATTACGAGCGCTTTGACATTGAGGCTACGCCAGAGGACAGTCTGGGTCCGGTGACCGTTCCCTCCGAGGCTGGGGCCGCCCCCGAGCCCCACGAGTGGGCCCTGCTGGGGCTGGTCCTATTGTTTGGACTGGCGTATCTGCGTCGCCAAAAACGGGGATTTCAACTGAATCGAGCCTGATCAGATGCCACATAGCCGCTCCCTCATCGATCGCCAGCCGCTGGACCTTGCCGGGGTCCTGCACCGGCAAGGCCTGCGCCAGCAGGCGGGGTATGGCCTGGCCCTACTCCTCTGGGCCGGCCTGAGTCTGCCCTTTTGGGCGAATTATCTCCCTCTGGGTGCCAGCAGCCTGCTGGCCCTGCTGCCAGCACCGCTGGTGCTGCGCCACCAAGCTGGAGCAAGCTCCGGCTGGCGCTATGCGCCCTGGGCCATGCTCTGTTTGGTCGCTTACCCGTTTCTGCACAGCCAGATCTGTCTCTTCATGGGCAGCGGCCTGGCCCTGCTGACCCTGATCGAATCCCGTGGCCGGCGGATCAGCCGTCTGGCACCGGTTTTCCTGCTGCTACTCTCGCCCCTGCCTGAGCTCTTGGTAGACGTATTTTCTTTCTCGCTCAGGTTGCATCTCAGTGCCTGGACTGCGGATAGCCTGCGCCTGCTGGGCTATCCGGTGGTGGTCCATGGCAACACCTTTGTCATTGAGGGACAGCGATTTGTTATCGAAGCGGCCTGTCTGGGCCTCAATATGGTCGTGACGGGTCTGGTCGCCACCACCTTCCTGCTGGCGCAGGCCGAGCGGGCCCAACCCTGGCCTGCCTGGCGGCAGGCCCTGGTCTATCTGGTGGCCTTTGGCCTACTGATGGTGAGCAATTTTGCCCGCACGCTGATGCTGGTGCTGCTGCGCTCCGAGCCGGGCACGCTCAGCCATGAGCTCACGGGGCTCTTTAGTTTGCTGATATATGTGCTGCTACCAGTGGCCTGGCTGGTCCAGCGGTGGCGACCCCGATCTTCATGGACCCCCAGTGTGCCCGGGCAACCGTCATGGGTCCCCATCTTGCTCGTGCTGGGCGGACTGGTCTTCGGTAGTGGGTATCATTTCCTGTTCCGCTCCCAACTGGCAACAGTCCCAGTGGCTAGTGCGCCCGCTGGTTGGGAAGTCCTGCCCCAGGGTACCTGGCGGCAGGAAAGCGATGGCATTCTCTGCTATAAAAAGCCACCCGTACCGGCCTGGCGGGCCGGTCATGACC
>RFHL01000046.1 GCA_003696875.1 Bacteroidota bacterium
ATAAATGGAAAGTTCCTTTTGTGGGAAAACTTACGTAGGATGGCAGATGTAAGCCCGGTCAGGGAAATGAAGGTGAAACCCGGTAAAAGGCTGGATATCAAGAAGGCGACCCCAACTGGGGCCGCCTCGTATTACCGGTCTGTCTCTCATGGCTCAGGCGGTCCAGGCATGGACCGGGAGACCGGCGTCGACATTCGTCTCTACGGAATCCAGGACGGGCTCCCCAATGGCTTCGCCTTCGGCGGCGCGCTCTGGCGCGTCCGGGGCGGCCATGTCCTCGGCTGCGTCACGCAGCAGGACCAGCGCGATGCCCGCCTGCCCGACCGCCAGGGCCTGGAAAGCCGCGATCCACCACCCGTCCAGTTCGAGGGTCCCGAAGGTCAGCCCGATCAGGATCACATTGAAGACGATGGTCATCATCCAGGTCAGATTGGCCATCCGCAGCGAGAGGCGGTCGGTGGCCATCCGCAGATAGCCGACCCAGAGGAAGATGCCCGGCAGCACGACCGGCCAGGCAAAGGGGAACAGCAGCCCAAACAGCATGGGCGGAATATTGACCAGGGTCAGCCCCCAGCTCATGAGACGTACACCGTAAGGAAGGTTGCCGTGATGCAGGCTTTGGTTGAAGGTGTGGAGGAAACGCATGGGTGGGATGTTGGAGGTAAAGGAGGCCGTCCTATCGGCGCTCTATCTGTTTTACGATGACACTTTCATATTGTTCATAAGTTTCAGTATAAAATGAAAGTTTTAGACAAAATATTTGCCCTGTCGAGCAGGGCAAGAAAGGAAGGGGGGGGCGAAGTTGGTCCGGCGGGCTACGCGTTGCGGTTGACGATCTTGAAGAGCGTATCGAAGAACCAGTTTCGATCCGACTTGACGACTACTTCCAGGAAGCGGTCGGCTTGTCCGACGATGTTGTGGAGGTTCTCAATAGAAGCCAGAAAGGCCACGACTTCGGCGGATTCGGGGTCTCCCTCTACGGCCTTGACATCTTCCAATACCCGGAGGACGGGTTTCAACTCGCGCTTGCGCCGTTCCAGAATGACCTGCTGGGCCACGGCCCAGATGTCTTTTTCGGCAAAGAAGTATTCCCGGCGCTCCCCGGCCTTGTGCTCCTTACTCACCAGACCCCAGTCGATCAGGGCCCGGAGATTCATATTGGCGTTGCCACGGGAGATATTGAGGGCGCTCATAATCTCCTCGGCCGACATGGATTCGGGCGAGACCAACAGCAGAGCATGGACCTGGGCCATGGTGCGGTTGATGCCCCACTGGGAACCGAGCGCACCCCAGGCCTGAATGAATTTATCTTTGGCTTCGTCCAATTGCATAGATGCAAGGTAAGGAAAGTTGGCTGTATTCAAAAGTAACTGAAAGTTCCGTAATTCAGCCAACTGGAATCCTCCGAAATGGTTTGCCGGAAAGGAATGAAAGCAGACTGCCCGGGACCCATGGACAAAAAAATGCTCCGGTCCTTGCGGGACCGGAGCAGGGATGCGGAGCATCCCGTAGGGGAGTCGAACCCCTGTTGCCAGAATGAAAATCTGGAGTCCTAACCACTAGACGAACGGGACATAAAGGGGTGCTGTTCTTTACAGCGAGTGCAAAGCTAATAGGCTGGTAGATATCTGTCAACATTTTTTTTGAAAAAAATATGTAGCCTCCTTATACCTCCCCCAATAGGAAAACTTCGGCCCCAATAAGGGAGTCGGAATACAGGCGAAAACGATTTCGAATCAAGGACTTGAAAATCAATAAAATGCGATGACTTTTATCATTTAGACGATAGATATCTGGTGTTGGAATTGAGAGGACATGTATATATTTTAGCATCGCAAAATCTTTCGGGTATATACCCTGAAGAAATATAGACAGGAATGCTAGCACACGTGAACCAGTGAGAAAACAGCCCGAGCGATATGGGGCTCACTGCTATCACACTTGCCTTATTGAATTATCTGTTCCAAATCGTCATTATTCATCTTTCAATCATCTTTTCACATGGGAATTAAAGTAGGTATTAACGGATTCGGGCGTATTGGGAGACTGGTCTTCCGTGCCCTGATAGATAAGCCCGAGGTAGAGATCGTCAAGATCAACGACCTCACGGACAACGCCACCCTGGCTCAACTCCTGAAGTATGACTCCATTCATGGTCCCTTCAAGGGTACGGTGGATGGCTACGACGATGATTCCATCACCGTCAATGGTACCCGTATTCTGGCCAGCGCCGAGCGCGACCCCTCCAACCTTGGTTGGGGTGACCTCGGGGTAGACATCGTGGTCGAGTCCACCGGTGTGTTCCGCACCCAGGAGAAGGCCGGTCTGCACATCAAGGCTGGAGCCAAGAAGGTCATCATCTCCGCCCCCGCCAGCGGTGCCGTAGACGCCACCGTCGTACTTGGGGTCAATGACGATGTGCTGACTCCTGACATGCAGGTGATCTCCAATGCCTCCTGTACCACCAACTGTCTGGCCCCTATGGCCAAGGTACTGAATGAGACCTTCGGCATTGAGTCGGGTTACATGACCACCATCCACGCCTATACGTCTGATCAGAACATTCAGGACGCCCCGCACAAAGACCTGCGTCGCGCCCGCGCCGCCGCAGTCAACATTGTGCCCACCTCCACCGGTGCTGCCAAGGCCGTAGGTCTGGTGCTCCCCGCCCTCAAAGGCAAGCTCGACGGCTTTGCCGCCCGCGTACCCGTGGCCGATGGCTCTCTCACCGACCTGACCGTCGTGCTCTCCAAGCCCGCTACCGCTGAGGAAATCAACGCTGCCATGAAGAAAGCTGCCGAAGGCCCTCTTAAGGGCATCCTGCAGTACTCTGATGAGCCGCTCGTCTCTACCGACATCCTGGGCAACCCGCACTCCTGTATCTTTGACAGCGACCTGACCTCTGCCAATGGCACGCTGGTAAAAGTTGTGGGCTGGTACGACAACGAGTGGGGCTACTCCAACCGCGTGGCCGACCTGATCGACAAGCTGGCTTAATCCCGATGAACATGCAGGCTCGCCCTGCGTCTTTTATACGCCAAACGGCCCCCGAAGCGGGGGCCGTTTTTGGCATATATGTATGGCCTTAGTTAGCGCACTAGGCTGGAACCGGATGTCAGACGCCGCTCTTGGCGGTTTCCCGGGCATAGGTGGCAAAGTCCTTGGGGGGACGGACCAGAATCCGCTCAATGTCGTGGGTGACGACATCATTGCCGGGCGTACCCAGTACCTCGGAAAAGAGACACGTGATGAGCCAGACTTAGTCTGCTGGGCCCCCCGCAGCCTCAAGGGCCTGGACATAGGCAGCCAAAGGGATCGGACTGAAGGCGATCTCCCGGCTGCTGGCTTCGGCGATGTGGTCCATGACCTGATGGTGTAGTCCATGCCCGAGTCCATCGCCAACTGCTCGCAGCGCTCGGCCTCGGCTTCTCCCTTGCCGGAGAGTAATACCAGCTTCTGGACCCCATGTCGTTCGGCTTCCATGACGAGGTCTTCGATGGCTTCCCGGGCTACGGGCACGGCCAGGTCTGGCTGAAAGGTGAGTCGATATCCGCCAGAGCGGCGGGACAGGTCGACGGCTCTTGCCAGTCAAAGGCAGAGGTGGCGCGACGGGATCCGACCCGAACGCGATGGCCCAGGGCCTGAAGATGCTGAACGACTTTGC
The DNA here is from genome assembly GCA_003696875.1 of Bacteroidota bacterium. Lineage (GTDB taxonomy): Bacteria > Bacteroidota > Bacteroidia > J057 > J057 > RFHL01. The sequence goes on from RFHL01000046.1 coordinate 3,665, forward strand.
GGCCCGTTTTGCCGGTGCCGCCCATGACGAGGCAAAAGCCGCCTGTTTTGTCCTGGGGTCACTGGGAGCGGGTGATGCCCGCAAGGCACGGAACAACAGCAGGCAAAGAAGCAGGGTGACCAGTGTAAGCAAAGCGAAAAAAGGATGTCTTATCAGTCTGGGATTAGGTAATGAGACAAAGATGGCCGGTGGCTGGGACACCGGCTTGTTCCAAGTGGTGTCAGATTTGTTCGGGAGGGATTATCGGCCGACTTCGCTGGGGCGATAGCCGAATTTCTTTACGAAAGCATTGGCGAATGAACTAGGGCTGTCGTAGCCGACCTGCCATGCTACCGCCTGAATGCTCAACTCCCGCTGGCGCAGGAGATCGTGGGCGGTGGCCAGCCGCTGTTGCGGCAGGTATTTGAAGACCGGCAGGCCAAAGAGTTCCTTGAACGGCTTTTTGAGCTTAAAGATATTCAGCCCGATTTCACGGGAAAGTTCCGAGAGGGAGGGCGATCCATCTGGGCATGCAGGATCTCCTTGGCCAGGAGCAGCTTTTCCCGCTCCGCGGCGGGAATCTGGATCTCGGGCGAGCGGGAGAGCTGCCCGAAAAAGTGCGCCAGCAGGGCGGTCATCTGGCTACGGAAAAACATCATTTTTGCCTTTCCCGAGTAGGTGTTGCAAAACACTAGATCGACAATGGCCTGCATCTCCGGGATCATCAGGAATCGGGGACCTTCTACGTAGTGGCCCTGTGGCTGCACCAGCTGCTGAAGCAGGTCGCCAAACAACTCTCCTGCCTGATACGGCAGATGGGCCAGATTGCGGGCAGCGGTCGCGATGCACTGCAAGGGACGATCAGCCGATACCCGATGTACAAACTCGACCTGCTCATCGGCGAAAGACGCCAACGCCAGGCCAGAGGTGTGTTCATAGCTTTTCTGCTGGTCTCCGTAATTGACCGTCAGGTGGACATTGCCCGAGCCATAAAAAGCCACCGCGATCAGCGGCTCATCAAAATAGCAGGCATCCAGACTCACCTGCTCAGCGTTCGATTCTTTCACCAGAATGGTGAAGTCCTGGATGTCAACGATGTCGCGGGCCATGGGCAGGCGTTTCCGGACGTTCCTTCGTTCTCATCAAGATACGCGATTTTTGCCTCCTTCCGAACCCAGCGGAAAGAAGCCCTCGCGCTCCTCACGCCGAGAGGTCATGTGGGCTGGTCTTGACTATCCGACCCTTCTTCCTTATGTTTTAACGTGAGTTTTGGATAAAAACCGCTTTGAATGGCTCCAATCGATGATTTTCATGCTGAGCGAAGCGAAGCATCTCATGTATCCTATTAGATCCTTCGCTGGCGCCCTTCGGGCTGGCTCAGGATGACATTCAAAAACTTGATAAAC
>RFHL01000541.1 GCA_003696875.1 Bacteroidota bacterium
CAATACGGGTGCTCTTGTCGCTCACCGAGACGATCAGAATGTCGGCCTGCGGCATGCAGGCCTGAAAGTGCGCCACCACCTTTTTCATGCCGCGCTCGTAGCTGCGAAAGGACCGCCGCTCCGGTGCCACTACGTTAAGGCCAAAGTGCAAGATGATGAGGTCGTAATCCATGTGGGCATTGAAGGCCCGCAGGGTCGGGGCGGGTATGTCCACGAGGTTGAGGCCGCTGCTGCCGCGGGAGGCAAAATTATCCAGGTAGATGCCGGTATCGGCCTCAAAACTGCAGCCAAAGACGGGCAGGTCCTGAGGGATGCTGAAGGCCGCCTTGATCTCCCGGGTTTCCCCGGTGGAGAGAATAAGCTCGTTAACCGGGCTTTGCCCCTTCAGGGGGAGCTGGTTTTCCCCCTGATTGGTCTGTACCGAAACGGAGGCCGAGGCTCCGTCTGGAGGCGGGCCGTAGTAGAGCTTCACCTGGGAGAAGGCCGCAGTGCGGGGGTCGCTGTCGCCACCGGCATATTGCACCCAGGTACGGCCGGCTGAGCCCGGCCGGCGAGTGAGGAAGAATTCTCCCGAGATGCCAAAGTCATGGGGCGTGGGATTGGGCTGGAGAAAGCTGTATTCCTCCCAGTCGTCGGAAAAATCATGCCGGATCGACTTCCGAAAACGGTGGGTCTGGGAGGTAATGGGGACAAACCCCACCCCCGCTCCCCCAAAGCGCGCTTGCAGCGCGCTGCGGAGAGACTCGGTGATCAGATCCCCCTCGATCATGGAGTCCCCAAAGTAGCCGATCCGTACCTTACCCCCGCGCTGTTGCAGGCGATCCAGCGCCTGGAAAAAATGCCCCAGGGGGGGGCGCGGCTCACTCGGTGTGTCGGGTCGGGTCAGGGAAGCCCAGGCTTCCTCCTCTACCAAGGTCTGCTGCGGCGAATAAGCCAGATGAGCCCGGGCGGGTACAGAGTCGGTCGCGTTCCAAGCCGCCACGCCCTGCAGGGGTGGAGCCTCGGGCCGGGCCAGTCCTTCGACCAGTCCGATGATCAGCGCGGCTAGCAGCAGGGTTAGAAAGCCCTCCCCTTTGTTATCCGTTCGTTTCATGTATGTGCGACCGACAGGAATTGTGAATGAGACCAAAAGCTACCATCGCGTCCCACGATGATACACTTTTTGGGGCAAAGGCTCAAATGGCTTTTTTCCCTTCTACAAAGAACGTGCTAGCAGCCTGAATATGCGCATTTGGCCTGATCGTCTCACCCGTCGCTGCGCGCAAAAATGGCCTCCTTCAGGGCTTCGCGGTTGTCGGCGGTCAGATTGATCAGGAAAAAGGGGGAGGCCCCCTGGAGTTGGCGCCAGCGTACCATCCAGGGGTTGAGTTGGCGCTCGTGGCCATTGCTGTACCACCAGGCGGTATACAGCAGCGGGGCCTCCGGCAGGTCTTCCCGTTTCAATTCGGCCAGATACACCGCTTTTCCCCCCACGGTGGTCTGTTCGATGGTTTGAAATTGGTAGCCGCTGCCTTGCCAGCAGACAAGTGGGTCATGACC
>RFHL01000542.1 GCA_003696875.1 Bacteroidota bacterium
AGCCCCTGCTGCTCACGGGTGAGCCGGGTACGGGCCAGACCCGCCTGGCCTGGAGTATCGCCCATGAGCTGAGCCTGGGGGCGCCGCTCATTTTTCATACCAAGACGACCTCCACCGCCCGGGACATGTTCTACCGCTACGATTCGCTGGCTCACTTCCACGCGGCCCAGCTCAAGGAGGGGAACAAGAAGTTGGATGTGCGGGACTTCATCGCCTATGAGGCGCTGGGACAGGCCATTATCGACTCCCCGCAGCGGCGGTCCGTGGTGTTGATCGATGAGATCGACAAGGCCCCCCGGGACCTGCCCAATGACATTCTGAATGAGCTGGAAAACATGGCCTTCAGTGTTCGGGAGACCGGTGAGCGCTTCGAGACGCATGTCCCCAATCGACCCATTCTGATCCTCACCAGCAACTCGGAGAAGAACTTGCCGGATGCTTTTCTGCGGCGGGTAGTCTATTACCACATTCCCTTCCCGGACAAGGAGACCCTGGAGCAGATTGTGGCCAAGCGCCTGAATCTTAGCGCGGAATTTCGCCAGAACATGCTCGCCGAGGCCATCAACCTCTTTATGGAGATCCGCCGTTCCAAAGGTCTGCGTAAGCCGTCGGCGACAGCCGAACTGCTGGCCTGGGTGCATGTCCTGGACCGGCACCGCATCGACATTCACTCCCAGGTGGAGGAGCAGCTGGCCAAGCTGGCCATGAGTTACTCCATTCTGGCCAAGAACAAGGAAGACCTGGATAAAATCCGTCGTTAGGCCGCCGCTGCGGCCTCTTTCACATGGCTGACCGATCCCCCATATTTTTTCCTTTCGAGGGCTTTCTGGACCTGTTGCGCGACAACGGGTTTCAGCTGGGGATTGATGCCTATCTGCGGGTACAGCAGCTGATCAATCAGCTGCCACCGGGGACCTCTCAGGCTCAGCTACGCACCCTCCTCTGCCCCCTCTTTGCCCATAACGATAAGGAACAACATCGCTTTTATCGCCTCTTTGACCACTACTTCGAGGGACTGACCCAGCAGATTGCCCAACAAGCCCTGGCTGAGCCAGACCAGAAGGAGCCTGAAGCGACGGATGAGGAGGATTCGAAGAAAAAGCCGGGCTTTCGCCTGTCGGCGAATGCGCACCGCCTACTCTTTGTTGTCCTGACCCTGCTGGCCCTGGGGCTGGCGATCTACGTCCCCATCACGGTCTATCTGGCCTTTAAGGGGACCTCGGAGCGGGAAGGAGCCTGGGCCTATCTGGAGCGATACGGCCTCACCGAGGATACGGAAGACTTGCCGACCCACCTTACCCGATACGTCCTGAACGAGCTCCTGGGGCTGCCACAGCCCTGCGATGACCTGACTGACGTAGGTTTCGAAGCGATTGCTTCCCCCCAGGATCCGGAGGGGCGCTTTCGTGTCCAATTTCAGAGTTTAGGTAAAGACAGCCTGAGCTATCGCCGCTGGGAGTTTGGCGACGGCAATCAACAGATCGACGTTGTCTCTCCCTCCTATGTATATCCGGATACAGGGACCTACACTGCCACCTTGTTTATCCGCAATGCCTACGGCTGTGAAACCCGGGCGAGACAGGTGCTTTCCCTGCTGCCGCCGGTGACCTGCGAGGCCGGTTTCAGCTGGGCCCAGGACCCGGACGAGCCCCTGTTGGTCCATTTTTCCGATACCTCGGGGGTCTTGGAGGGCGATCAGATCGCCCGGCAGATCTGGGCCTTTGGGGATGACAACAACAGCGAGGCCGAAGGTACCCAGGTAGATTTTGCCTTCCCGAGCTATCGGACCTACCGGGTATGTCTCACCGTCATCTCGCAGAATGGTTGCCGCACCACTACCTGCAAGGTGCTCCAACTGGAAAACCCCGATGGCCTGCCGCAGCTGTACCCTATTGGCATCAAGCCTTTGCTGGAGGCGGAGCTTACGCGTAAGGGCTCTCCCTTTTCACCGCTCTTCCCCCTGATGGCCGCTGTCATTCTGCTGGTGGCGGGCATCTGCTACGAGCTGTACCGGATCACGCGGCGGCGGATTGTCGTCCGCCGGGAAGGCCCCTCCCATGGCCCCTTTACCTGGCGCATGGACTGGCCTGACCCCCAGCCCGTGCATGGGAGCGAATGGCTGCACGACATCGCGACGCATCTGCGTCGCCGGCAGGAGAGCGACCTGTACGAACTCGACCTCGAAGGGACCATCGGTGCCACCCTGGAGGCGGGGGGCTACCCCACCTTCCGCTATGCCCTGGGTTCCCGGCCTTCGGAATACCTCGTCCTGATCGAGCAGCACAGCCCCAGGGACCATCAGGCTGCCTTCTATGCCGAGCTCTGCCGGCAGGTGGCCGGCCAGGATGTCTACATGGACATCTTCTTTTTCGCCCCAGACTTCACCCTCTTCCGGCGGCATGCCCAGGCGGCACCGCTGCGTCTGGAAGACTTGCGGGCCCGTTTTCCGGGGCATCGCTTGCTCATCTTTGGCGATGGCGAAGCCCTGGTCGATGCCATTACCGGCAGCTTGAGGCCGGAGGTCTATGCCCTGACCGACTGGAAATACCGGGCTGTCCTCAGCCCGGTCGCGCCGGCGCAGTGGGGCTTTTTGTCGCTGAGCT
>RFHL01000543.1 GCA_003696875.1 Bacteroidota bacterium
CCAGAGACGGGCCAGCCAGACCGGCGCCTGAGCACATCGACCGGCCAGGACTTTCTGGTCCTGCGTCCCTGGCAAAGCCAGGGTCAGGCCAGCCTACTGCTGGTCTACCAGCTCAGTCCCCGACAGGAGGTCTTCTTTGGACCCGACTGGCAACTCTTCCTCAACGGAGGCTTCGGAGGCCTCGCCTCCGGCAGCCAAATGCGCGCGCGAAGTGGCCTGAGCCTTGGCATCCGCTTTCGTTAGGCTGTTTTTTCCGGCTTTCCGGCTTCCTTTTTTTCCGCCTCCAAGTTGCGCTTCATCAGCCCCTCATCGGCAAAGGAAAAGTACCCCCGATAGGAGATGATCAGATGGTCCAGCACCGGCAATTCCAGATGGTGCCCGGCTTCCAGCAGCTTTTGGGTGATGCGCACATCGGCCATACTGGGCTTGAGGTTCCCGGAGGGATGGTTGTGAGCCACTATGATACCAGCCGCTACATGGTTAAAAGCCTCCCGAAAGACCAGCTTCGGGTCGATCACCGTGGCGGATATCCCGCCACGAAAAAGCTCCTTTTCGTAGATCACCTCATGGTTGCGATTTAGGCAGAGGATGTAAAATACCTCTCGTTCCAGATCGCTCAGGCGCGGCTGCAGGTAGCGGGCCGCATCGATCGAGGACCCAATCTTGTAGCGCTCGGGTTGCTGCTGGGCCTTGCGTCGGCCGAGTTCGAAAGCGGTAACCAAGGTAATGGCCTTGGCCGGCCCGACGCCTTTGAAGTGGGTCAATTCCTGCACGCCACAGCGGGCAAGAGCCCCGAGGTTACCGCGGGCCTTCAGGATCTCCTGAGCCAGCTGGATGGCTGATTTGTCTGTGGTGCCGGAGCCCAGCAGAATGGCGATCAGCTCCGCATCGGTGAGGGCATCGATGCCTCGCTGCAGGAGCTTCTCGCGGGGCCGGTCTTCTTCGGCGAGCGACTTGATCGGGAGAGGAGCATATTGGCGGGTCATGTTCAGGTAGGTTAACTGCCGGATGCCCGGCAACTCACCCAAGATGGCCTGTTTACACGGGGCTTCCCGGGAAAAACACCTGGCCTGGGTAACATCAATTCCTCTCTCCTGGTAAAACCCGTACCCACCTGCCCGGCATAAACAAAGAAAGGGACTGCCTCGGCTGAGGCAGTCCCAGAAATCGTGGTTCGTCGCGGAGGGGCGGAGCTTAACCCAGCTTGTTAACGAAGCGGGTCAGCTTGCTCTTCAGGTGACCGGCGGTGTTTTTGTGGATGATGTTGGCTTTGGCCACCCGATCAATGGTGGAAACCACCTTGGGGAGCATTTCCTCGGCCTGTGCCTTGTCTTCCATCGCCCGCAGGCGCTTCACCATGGTACGCATGGTGGTCTTCTTGTATCGGTTGCGCAAGCGACGCTTGGCGCTCTGACGAATCCGCTTCTTGGCTGACTTATGATGTGCCATATGTCTTTTAAAATCTCGTTGCTCTAAACAGGAACGCAAATATAGGGGAAAAAGCGGGAATTTCAAACGTTGGGAGCATTCCACAGAAAAAAAACGTACTCGCAGAAGGTTCGTGGGCCTATGGCCTCGCTCACATCGGAGGCAAGGTAATCTGGCGTGCCCGCAAATTCCTGAATCTCAGCGTAAGGGAAACAAAAGGAACAGCCGTCCTGTTTTTCTGGGAGCGCATTTCCGATTATCCCGGATAAGCTCTATTTTTACCCGCCTTAAAATCAAGACCACTTACGTAGAACCCTATTGCAATGGCAAACGTGATCGACATGCCGCGGCTGAGCGATACGATGACCGAAGGTGTTATCGCCGCCTGGCACGTGAAAGTTGGAGATAAAGTATCCTCGGGCGACCTCCTCGCTGAGGTAGAGACGGACAAGGCCACCATGGATGTAGAATCCTTCTACGACGGCACGATATTGCATATCGGCGTGGAAGAAGGCAACGGGATTCCCGTAGGGGATCTGCTCGTCATCATCGGGGATGAAGGCGAAGACGTCTCCAAGATTGTGGCGGACTTCAAGGCACAGGCCGCCAGTAATGGCACCGATGCACCGGCTAAGGAAGAGGCAGCCCCTCAGCCAGAATCGGAACGGGCTGCGACTCCACAACCCGAACAGCAGGCCGTAGTGTCCCCCACACCGGTGGCCCCCCCTCCGGCCG
>RFHL01000544.1 GCA_003696875.1 Bacteroidota bacterium
GGCTGGTCCAGGAGGTGCGTCCACCGATGGACTCGCAGTTCTCGGGCTGCTGCAGCTGCTCGGAGGTACCGCCATTGTCCGAGAGAAAGAGGATCAGGGTATTATCCAATTCGCCCCGCGCCTCCAGCAAATCGACCAGGCGGCCGATGCCCTGATCCATGAGGGTGATCTGGGCGGCGTAAGCCGCCATTTTGCGGTCGTAGCAGACTTGTTCTTCTTCGCTCAACGCCTCCCAATCTTCGACCAGCTCATCCGGAGGCGAGAGCTGCAAGTGAGGCGGTAGCAGCCCCAGGCGCTGCTGCCGGGCAAAGCGCCGGGCGCGAAGCTTGGCAAAGCCCTCCCGGTAGGTACCCAGGTAGCGAGCCAGGCTGCTATCCGGCACCTGAAGGGGAAAATGCGGAGCGATGTGGGGCAAGTAAAGGAAAAAGGGGGCTTCGCTGGTGTCGGTATGCTCGGCAATGAAGCGACAGGCATAGTCGTTGAAGGCGATCGTGGTGTAAAAATGGGCCGTATCCACCTCAATGGGCGTATCGCCCAGCACCACCGTCCGGTTTTTGCGGAAAGGCATGAAGTACACCCCACCGCCCTCCGGCACCCCAAAAAACTGATCAAAGCCCCGCTGCTGCGGGCGCTGCCCGGGTTGATCGCCCAGATGCCATTTGCCACTCATCATGGTGGCATAGCCAGCCGGCTGTAATAGCTCCGCCAGGGTGGCACATTGCCGGTTGAGGTAGCCTTGATAATGGGGATTGCCCAAATCGCCGGTCATAAACCCCACGCCGGTGGCGTGCTGATACTGGCCGGTGAGCAGGCTGGCCCGGGTGGGGCAGCAGCGGCCGGCATTGTAGGCCTGGGTAAAGAGAAGGCCATCGCCGGCCAGGCGGTCAAGGTGGGGGGTGGCGATTTCGGAGCCCATCGCGCCCAGGTCGCTGTAACCCATGTCATCCGCCAGGATGAGGATGATGTTGGGCGGTTTAGCTGGAGCCGCAGGCGGAGGCATTGTGCATCCGGTCCAGAGATATACAGCCAGCAGGAGAAACGGTGCGTACTTCATAATCGGCCGGGTCTGCTTTCAAAGAGAGAAATCCGTTTTCTGGATACCCGGAAGGAACAAAAAATCCTGGCGAATCGGCTTCTCCGAAGCGCATTTTGCCTAAGTTTACCCCCAAACCCCCTCCCATGCTAGACCTCGATGTAGACATGGATGCCATGTCGCTCCTAAAATTCAAAGACTTTGTCCCGCAACAGCTCAGCAAGCCCAGTCCCTGGACGGGACGGGGTGAGTACCAGTCCCTCACCGCCGCGCTGCTCGCGGCCAATCAGTGGATGAGCGCCCATCCCCATCTCGACATCATCAATGTCGAGACGGTCGTCCTCCCGGCCATTCATTCGCCCAAGGAAGAAGGCAGTGCCGACACGGAATTGCTGGTCCAAACCGGCGGCATGCCGCAGCCCTGGCATCAGTTTATCCGGGTGTGGTATGTGGAGCGGAAAGGATAGGAAGGGCTTGGAAAGCCTCATCATCCCTCTCCTGCCCCTGAAACACATACCGATCCCCCCCCCGGTGCTGTCATGGCGGCCGGGAATCACCATCCTCCCGGCACACCGGGACACGCTCCTGGAAAATAATCCCTCCACTGGTAGATATCCGCCGCGTAGGCGTCGGTGAGGCCATCGCTGTGGTTATGGAGGCCGCGCTTGTGGTCGGAGATCACCGCAAGCACGTTGCCCAAGCCTGAATGGAATTCCCCACTTCCCTACTCCCCTTCCCTCTCCCACAATTGTAGCGGCCCATCATTGTTGGCTACAACGAGCAGTCCCGCCTCGGCCAGCCAGGCCATCGCCTTCACATCACCCGGCACAAAGAACCCACTCTCCGTGACCGGCACCGGGGCAAAATGCCCCGCGCCATCGCCCCGTAGCAACAGGCCACAGCCCGCATCGGCGCGCTGGGTCTCGACCTCGGAGGTGTAGAGGTTACCCGCCAGCAGGATGTCTGTCTTTCCGTCCCCGTCAAAATCCCTGACGATGAAGGCATTGGCGGGCGAAAGCTGCGCCTCGTCGGGCAACTGGTGCACCGCCCACTGGCCGTTGCCCTGATTTTCGTACCAACAACTGGCAAAGGTGTGGGCCTGCAGCTTGAGGGCATCCGCGAGCCCCATGTCACCATAGACCTCGGCCAGGGTAGCCTGGGCAAACTGGTTGTAAGAAGGAAACTTCTTCTTGAGATCCGGGATCTGCTGGGAGGAGCATGACCGCCCCCGCAGGGGATAGAGGTTCCCCTGCTGGTAATAACTCAGCACGATGTCGCGCTGCCCATTGCCATCAAAGTCCTTGGAATAGACCTCGAAGGGGGCCTCGGCCGTGGCGTGGTACTTGTAGTTTAGGCCCAGGTTGCCGGCGAGCAGATCTACATCCCCATCGCCGTCCAGGTCGGCTGCTTCGAGTCCATACCACCAACCCTCCTGCTGGGGCAGGAGCTCCCGGCGGCGCAAGGCGCCGCCTTCATTTTCCCAGATCAATACCGGCATCCAGGCCCCGGCAGTGGCCAGGTCCGGATCGCCATCCCCGTCGTAGTCCGTCCAGACGGCCTGGGTGAGCATCCCGGCCTCCGCCAGACCGGGGGCCTGGGCTTCGGTGACGTCGGTAAAGCGGCCCCCCTCATTGCGCAGCAGGTAGCTGCGCCCGGGCAGCGGGTAGGCCCCCGGGGCCTGCCGCCCACAGACAAAGACA
>RFHL01000545.1 GCA_003696875.1 Bacteroidota bacterium
GCCCTGCACCGGCAGGGAATCAGCCTGCAGCAAGGCCCCGCTCAGGCGCTCGCCCTGCTGGGCGAGCCACAGGCGGGCGGGTTGTCCCATAACCGTACCGGTATACTCGGTCCGCCGGGATACCCGGTCGGCTTCCCGCAGCTGGGCCCAGCCAGCGGTAAGGCTACCGCTGCTGTTGGCAGCCGGCGGCGGCGTTTCACAAGCAGCCAGCAGCCCCAGCGCGATCAGGATATTCAGGAAAAATAAGCGTGTCTGCATGATAGAAGAAAAGGAAAGGATCCCAGGTTTTGGGATGTCACGATGCTACGACTTGGCTCAACCAGAGCCGGCGCCTCTACGCACCCATCATATCTGGCCGTGCTGGGCATAGTGCAGCAGGAAGGGGTTTTGTCTGCGCTCGCGACCAATGGTCGTGGCCGGCCCGTGCCCACAGTACACCTTCACCTCGTCACCGAGGGGGAGGAGTTTCTTAAAAATGCTGTCCATCAGGACAGGCATGGAGCCGCCCGGCAGATCGGTCCGGCCGATGCTGTCATAAAACAGAACGTCCCCGGAAAAGAGACTGCCCGAAGCCCGGTGAAAGAAACTGATGTGCCCGGCCGAGTGGCCAGGGGTGAAGAGCACCTCCAGCTCGGTGTCTCCAAAGGAAACGGTATCTCCCTCCGCGACCAGCACATCCGGATCGGGTGAAGGCTCAGCCTGCAGGCCCATCATTGCCCCGTAGGCCGGGACGGCCGCCAGCTCCGCGATCACTCCTTCGTGGGTGACGAAGGGCACCTGATAACGGGCCTTCACCATGCGGTTGCCCATCATGTGGTCGATGTGGCCATGGGTATTGAGCAACTTCTCGACCTGCAGCTTGTGGCTGCCGATGTAGGCATGGAGCTGGTCACGCTCAGGCTGCGTGTAGCAGCCGGGGTCTATAATGGCGCAGGCGCCACTGGCGTCCGAGATCACGTAGGTGTTCTCCTGGTAGGGGTTGAAAGTGAAGGATTTGACGGTTAGCATGGGCTCAAGGATGGACATACATGTATTTGGAGGCAAAGGTAGGACAAAAGGTTGGAAGCCAGAATGGAAGCTTCGCCTCAGGCCTTCCCTTCTTCTTGCCGAACGAAAAGATTTGTGTAATTTTCTGCCCCGTCCCCTACCGGCCAGATTTCCGGTACCTTCCTCGCCTCAAGCCATATCCCCGGTATGAAAGTGCTCTTGGTCCTATCCTGTTTCTCCCTTCCCCGCGGTTTCTTCCTTTCCCGCCGACTTTTTATGCTGAGTTTGCTGATCCTGGGAGCGCCGGCGGCATGGGGCCAGAC
>RFHL01000047.1 GCA_003696875.1 Bacteroidota bacterium
ATTCTGGGCAGTCTGGTGGTGGGGCTGCTGGTGGGCGAAAAGGGCGTGGAGGCGCTTTCGCCTTTTACGCATGACCTCTTCAAGGGCATGCTGACGCTCTTTCTGCTGGATATGGGTCTGCTGGCGGGTCGCCGCCTGCGCAGCCTGCGCAAGGCAGGCTGGCCGCTGATCGCCTATGCGGTGCTGGCCCCGCTGCTGCACGCAGCGGTGATCATCCTGTTGGGGGTGGCCCTGGGCCTGCAGGCGGGCAACATCCTGCTGCTGACGGTGTTGGCCGCGAGTGCTTCCTACATCGCCGTGCCGGCGGCCATGCGCCTGGCGGTGCCCGAGGCCAGCCCGGGCCTCTACGTGCCGATGTCGCTGGCGGTGACCTTCCCCTTCAACATCGTAGTGGGGATTCCGTTATATTACTTCTTCATCCAACTGCTGCTCGCATGAAAGCCGTAAAACGCATGGAGATCATTCTCCCCTCGCCGGCCCTGCCGGACCTGCTGGACCTGCTGGAAAGGCAGCAGGTGCCGGGCTATACGCTGATCCGCAAGGTGGAGGGCAAGGGTGAGCGGGGAGTGCAGGACGGTCAGGGCCTGACCGATACCTTCCGCAACAGCTATGTGCTGGTGGCCTGCGATGAGGCGGAAATTGCCCGCCTGCAGGAGCCGCTCCGCAAGCTGCTACACCGCAACAGCGGAGTGTGCCTGGTGAGCGACGCGATGTGGTTGGAGCACTGAGACTGCGCGAAGCGAGAACCGAGACCGGCGCTGAGCGCGCCTGCGGGAGGGATCATCAGCGGCTGATGTCTCGCAGGTGCCTGGAGGCACCGGTCTCGGTTCTCGGAGGCCCGGTACGCCGGGCCGGTCTCAATCTCTCACTTTGATCACAAAATCCCCGTGGATTTCGTAACCTAGCTCGCTGGCGTAGGCCTCCTCGGTGAGGTCGACCTTGTGGACCTCCTTGTGCAGCTCGTACATCTCGCGGAAGGAGTCGTAGCTGGTGCGGTAGCTCTCGCGGGGAGCGGGCTGGGCGGGCTCGTACTGGTACTCAAACTGTTTGAAAACGTCGAGCTGGGCGGTCTGGGGCTCGGCGCCGGCGCGGCGCATCTCTTCGACCTTCTCGATCAGCCAGCCTTCGGTGAGCATTTTGTACAAGTAAGCGCCCATGTTGCGAATGGGGGTGGCCTTCTTGCTCTGGTTTTTGCGCACGTAGGTCTCGCGCACGAGCTTGATGACGGCGTGGACGTAGTAATCGTTCCAGCGGTAGCCGTCCTTGAGCTCGGCCTGCTCCATCACCCACTGCCGGATGCGAATGATCTCGCGGCTGGGGATGTTGTAGTTGGCGAGGGTGTGCTCCCAGTCAAAGGCGGCCCCAAGCTTGAGCTTCTTGGTCTGCTCAAAGTCGTTGGAGAAGTGGAAAATGATCTCCTTGACGGCGCCACCGCGGCCACCGCGGACAGTCTCGTACTCAAACTCAACCCAGGTACCACGAAACTCTTCCTGTATGGGTTCCAGGACACGGGTCTTGAAGTTCTGGAAGCGGTTGTAGAGGCCAGCACAGCCGAGGTTGGTCTTGAGCTCTTCCAGACCGATGCGGAGGCTGTTGGTATTGGGGCGCCACTGATGGTGGCGGATGAGCCAGTAGAGGCGGTGGGAATAGGTATGGATGAAGGTCCGCAGGAGCTCAATGTCGCCTTTGGTGAAGCCGAGTTCCAACTTGACGAGGATGGCCTTGAAGTAGCGATTGATCTCGATGACGAAGCAGCTGTCCTGGTAGCGGATGGTGGGAAAGGCCACGATGGAGGCGGGGTACTCCTCGCCAAAGTGGGTCTTCATAAATTCTTCGTCGAGATCAAAGACGCGTTTCTGGAAGCGCTTGGTGAGCTTCATATACTCCCGCTTGGCGTTGCGGGAGATGGCGTCCTTGTCGGTGCGGTGGGTAACCGCCTCGTAGGGAACTTTGTAAACCAGCTGGTCCGGAGTATCCTTATGGTTGAAGTTCAGGATCTCCGTGTAGAGCCGCGTCTCGATCAACTTCATATCCGTATTGGCGTTGATCAGGATGTTGGGCTGAAAGACCGAGTAGTGGAGCGGGTGTTTTTTGCGCTTGACGACACTCATGGCATAGGGAAATTATCCTGCCTCAGATTAGAAGTCCGCCTGTCATTGATGCATCTAAAGTCAGCAATTTCATTTACAATACAAAGCCTCGAAAGCATAGTCAACTTCGGGAAATGGCATCTTTTTGTAGCCTTTTTCAGAGCGCATTTGCATCTATCCGTAGTCAAGAAACCCTCGAATTCAGCATCTTTTTGTAGTGAACTTGAGGGCTTGCTCAGGAACTTTGCCTGAAGATTGTTTTCCGACTTTCCCCAAAAGGGTAGTATGTGCCCGTGGCAAGCCGATTTTGCTGCACATGTTTGTAGCTGAGTTTTGCTTGAAGTGCGAGGCAAACAGTCGAAAAGTGCTTGCATGTTTTTGTAGCTGCCTTTACCCGCTGTCTGCACAAATCTGTAGTGAAGTTCGGCGCATTTTTTTGTAGCCGGCGGGCGAAAAAAAATACATTTTCTTGTAGGCCGCTTGCGGCGGGTGGGCATTTATGTGTAGCTGCCTTGGGCGCGTGGGCGCATATATGCGTAGCCTGCTTGGCGCCTCCATGCATATCTCAGTAGTCAAGTTTTACTTTCTAGCTGCTGACCATCAGCTACTTAGGCACCTCCTAAGAATGTATTTAAGAAGAGAAGTATATTAAGAAAGCTACCGAACGGGGAAAAAAGCTTTCCCCGACGGGAAATACGGGTTCTAACCGTTTGAAGCACGACAGAGGAGAAGGAAAGACCGATAAACGGGCCGGCGCATCTTTTTGTAGTTGAAAAGTAGCCTCAACGCCGCCATGCCCCAGGCAGGGGCCATGAAGATGAACTGCGACCCAATCCTTTTTTCTCGAGTTTCCCTGCTCAAACGCTCGCCAACCGCCAGTTTGGCGGAACGTTTCCTTCTCTTCCTGTCGACTTTCTCCCCAAAGCGCGCTTACCCAGAGCAGTTTCCTGATCCAAACCATCTGATCATGTCGCATTCGGACCGATATGGTCTGAATGCGATCTATATAAAAATCTGATAACCAAGTTATTAACCCGAATCCCTCTTGTTGAATCCAACCCAAAAACGCCCTTGCCGGACCACAGTTGGCGATTGCCACTGTGGCCGAAAGAAATGATCTCCCATATGAAAGAACATCCACTGCGGGCAGTCATGTCTCCCTTCCCGGCAAGCTACATGTAGATGCATACCTTCCCCATCGTGTGTCTGAGAGTATACGAGGTAAGCATTTCCCATAATTAGCTGTTCATCAACTAATTGATTGTCATCCTGGGCCAATCCCCCTCGGCTAAACCAGGGCAGTGCTTTCGGCAGCCTTCCCGATGCCCGGGGTTTTCGCCAAGGTCGGCGTCCAGGGGTCGCGCAAGATCTAGCCAGGCATATGAGATGCTCCCCTTTACACCAGCAGGCGCTGGACAGGCTTCAACATAACAATCGCTGATGAAAAACCCCTCAGTGCGGTTTTTCTCCCAAACCCACATTCCCTCCATCTCATAGGGCACGGCACGTCCATATTCGCTCTCTAAATAAATCGACACGCCCCACCCCGAGAGACCTCCAGAGGGGTCCAGTAAAAAGCATTCGTCTTTGCTCTTCACCTTCTTATTCGCTCAACTCCCATTCACGCTATTCATAAGCTACAAAAAGGTGCCTCCCTCCTGGAGCCGATGCCTCACCTTCCCTACAAAATATTTAGGATTTAATTATCAGATAATCAATGAATTAGTTCCGGTCTGATTTCTTCTCTGCATAGCCAACCTCCTGTTTCTCCTAATTCTCAGCTACAAAATGATGCAACCTATTTCCGTTCCCCCGACCGGATCTTAACCCGCAACATATCCCCATCTGGGCAGGGTTTTTCTCCCATCCAGCCTCGAAGCTTCTCTCTCTCTTACTACAAAAAGGTGCAAATCTTTCCCGCGTATAACCGCCTCGTGTCGAGCAAGCATTCGGCCACCTCGCCTACCTGAAGTCCTACCCAAGGCAAGCTAGCTCGGATCTCTGTCAGCCCATCGGCCCATGCAAACATCGCACAATGCAACCCCCCGCTTTTTTGTGGACAATGTACACATTGGATTCACACCTGGCAGACAAAACGGTAACACGATTCTCTTTGGGGCCAGCCTTTTCGACTGATCTATTCAAAAACCCCTCCAAACCGTGTCCCTACCTATCGCCTACGTTTAAGGCGAGTCCAAGAAGCCTCCCTCCCCCCGGGAATATCCCTTTTCCTGGGGACCCCTACCCTACCCCAATTGTACACATTGTACCCTATGGCACATGGCAATCCTTGCCAGCGATATAAGATTTGTCCACCTGCAAAATGAAAACACCTCCCCCCACCTCACGCCCCCTTGGGGCGCTTCTTGGTCCAGTGTTTCTTGGCGTAAGCTGCAAGTGCAGCGTTCACATGATCTTTGAGCTTGCCCGGTTCCCAATAGGCAATGTCGAGCATTTGCTCAGCCAAATCCTTCTGAATGATAAACGTCTTGCGGGTCTCGCCTTCCTTACAGCCGGCCTCGCTGGCCGGTCGGGCCTCCGGCCGAGGCTTGGATCGGCTGCGGGTTTGCTGCGGGCGTTCCTTTTTGACGGGCTTCTCCTCAGCCGCCCCTTCCCGCAGCTCCGGGCCTTCAGGCTTTTCCAGGCCCGTTTGGGTCGTATTGCGAATGATCGCATTCAGTCCCCCAAGGGACTGCTGGGCATTTTCCTTAAAACTTTTCTTGGCCATAGTCCTACTTCCTTATTCCCCGTTCTTGATTGGGACACATTGTGTGCACTGTGTACACCTACCCTCTCCCCGCTCTTTCTGTGCACAATGTGTGTAGCGATGGGGCACTGCACCCAATGTACACTTTTTTTACAATGTGTACATTGTAATCATCTATTTTCGATGCGATCCAGTACCTCCCGCATCAACTGCGTGTAATCCTGTGCCCCATTGCTTTCGGGCTGGTAGGCAAAAATATCCTGTCCGACGATTTGTGCCTCGGCCAGGGCGATGTTGGTGCGGATGGTGATGTCAAACATTTTGCCGGGATATTCTTCCCGGATGGTTTCATAAATATCCCGGTGGAGGATTTTCCTGCGGTCGTACTTTACCAGGACAATCCCGAGCAGGGCCAGCCCGGCGTTGATGTCATGTGCCTGTACCAATTCGATCACCCGGTGGATCTCCTGCAGTCCCTTCAGACTGTGTCGCTCGGTCTGCATCGGCACCAGGACATAGTCACTCGTGGCAAGGGCGTTCAGGGTAAGTAAGCCGATGGAAGGCGGACAGTCAATCAAAATAAAATCGTACGAGCCCTTCAGGGGCCTTAGCAGGCCGTCTAAGAGACGTTCCCTCCCCATTCTGGAGCTCAGCTCCACTTCGGCCCCGGAAAGGCTTAGAGAGGCTGGAATGAGGTCGTAGCCATTTCCCGCCAGGCGGATCTGTTCGAAGGTCACCCGGCCATGCAGGGCTTCGTAGAGGGTGGCACCTTCCGGATCGACAAAACCCAGACCGTGGGTCAGGTTGGTCTGGGGGTCGGCATCGATCATCAAGACCCGGTAGCCCTCGCCTGCGAGGGCCGCCCCCAGGGCGCCGGTGGTGGTGGTTTTGCCTTCCCCGCCCTTTAGCTGGGCGACGGCAATGGTATGAGCGGACATAGCGTCGTTGATTACATTGGACACGATGTGCGCAATGTACACATATTTTTAATTTGTACACACTGTGTGAAATGAAAACATTGTACAAAATGTGTATACTGTGTACAGTGTGTTCATTTTTGTTCTCGGCTGCGGGAGGTTGGGCGAGCCTTTTGACAGAACCGCCCGCACGGTCTCCGAAAGGACCGCAGGCAAACCTGCATTCTGTACACATTGTAATCAATGGTGGCACGACAGAAGCTGCCTGCCGCATCTATGTACTCATTGTACACATTAAGCTGGCCAAAAAGAAGGAGGCCATTCCCGGTTGGGAGTACCTCCCTCCATGAACCAAACTACTACAATAAAAGCTAGATGCCACTAACGTCCAGAAGGAAACACTTCCCTTCCTGGAAAAAAGATAGCCATCCCAATCCGCTTATCTATCCTGCCCTGTCAGGCCTGCCACTCTATACAATTCTATACAATAGAGTGCCTTGGAGATAGGTTCCACCCTGTTTACAAGGATACCGTGAAAAAAGGACTCATATCCCGTTCCTGCAAATCCTTTTTGCCCGAAATATTACGTCTCGGGCAGATGTCATCCTCCTGCGGGCCGTTTGGTCCACCCGCACGAATACAGGGTACAGTGTGTACATTATTTTAAATGGCCCACGCCTCCAAGGGGCATGCCGGCATAAAGACAAGCATACAAAAACCGGGAACAGTCTTGGCTGTTCCCGGCCTGCTAAACCTAATCATCGCTTATGAGAGTCGAAAAGCCTTCAGGCTAGAGGGATTTGCGGGGAATCAGGAAGAATGGATTGCGAATGACTTCGCGCCGCTTGTTTAGAATCATATCCGCCGCCGTCTGCCCCATACGGGCATGGTCAGTGGTGATAACCGTAATCCCGCCGGCCAGGATTTCTTTGACTGGTGTATCGTTATAGGAGACCAGGCCCACGTCCTGGCCCAGGGTGAGCTTGGCGGCCTGGGTTTGCTTGATAAGTTGCAGCATATCGGACTCCCGGATGGTCAGGAAGGCCTCGCCTTTCTGGGGTTGGTGTCCCTGACAGGAAGAGATCAGTTCATGCCGGATCCCGATCGTGGCGCAAAACTCCCGGAACCCTTCCTTGATTTCATGAGGGTAACGGGTGTCTTCCGGATAGACCAGATAAAAAGTATGGTATTTCTCCAACAGCCGAATACCGGTACGCAGCGCATGCTGCAGGTCACCCCGGAAGTCCTGATACACCGCTCCGACGTGGCCCCCAATATCGTCCGGCTTGCGATCGAGAAAGAGCAATTTGTTGCGCGGAATCTTCTTCAGCACGCGTTGCACCTGCTCGGCATGCTCATAAAAATGTGGCATGATGACGTAGTAGTCATAAGAACCCAGGTTGTCCAGGACAATAGACTCGAAGAACTTGGGATCATAGCCGTGGATATACAGATTGGTGGCCGCATTCTTCCCCAGAGTGTGTACAAAGGAATTATAAACGGCCTGCTTATAGGGGCTGAGCTTGTTGAAGATGACAATGACCTTCAGCTTAGCCAGGTCGGGCGAAACGTTGACATAGTACCCCTTGCCGGGGACTGAGGTAATGATGCCACGCCGGCTCAGCTCCCGATACGCCTTTTCTACCGTATCCCTCGACAGGTAGTACTCTTCACTTGTCTCGTTGATGGAGGGAATACGCTCCCCAGGCTTGAGGATCTCCTTGTCGATCTCCCACAAGATGTTGTTGATTACCTGCCGGTATTTGGGAAGCCGGGAATTCCCATCAATCTGGTCAATTTTGCTGGTCAGTACACGTGGCATGATTGAGAGTAGTAGTTGATTCCATGAAGAAAAGGAAGGCGAGCGGAAAGAGCGAAAAGGCTATGCGTATTTTTTACACAAAATAGCGTATGAGAAAACCAAAGTCAAGACCTTTCGAGAAAATCAAGACCCCAAACGGGAAAAGCGCACATACCTACCATAGGGAAATAGGCAAGGCTGACGCATCAGCAAAAGGGCCGCCCAAGCCTCTTATTAAGATAAATACATGTGATGACAATTACAAGTCTCGAATAAAAGCCCGCCGCTTTATTGGGAATGGCGTGTTGAAATCCATCAAGCAGAAAATCAGGCAATTGTCGAAACCACAGCGAGAAAAGAGGGCATATATAAAGGGTAAGTTCGCGGCGTAGCAAATCGGGGATTGAGGAAAAAATATCCAGTTTTTTCTAAAAGAGGCATGGAAATCTCCCGGGAATATGTATCTTTAAATATGAACCGAAAACGATTGCATCGTTCGGTTTCATAACAGAATATCCAGTTCGGTGAACCGATAAACTACTACTACTACTATTAGGGCCAGGGCATTCATTCCCTGGCCTTTTTGTGTGGTTTTTTCGGACCTCTTCCCAAGGACGCGGGTCATATCTGCTCGTTTTTCAGATACAGAGAGATTCCCGGCGCAGCGGGTACCCGCTCCCCCCAAAGATACGCCATAGACTCCCTCTCCGCCGGTCGCTAATCCTCCAGGCGCTGCCACCAGGTCCGGTACAAGATCAGCCCGCAGATCAGGGTGACCACCAGCGACAAGAGCAGCGGTACGGCTTGCATCAGGACGAGATACATGGGGGCCGCGACCAGTGCCGTCTGGGCAATGGTGCCGACCACGATGTTGCCCATATCACGCCAAAAGTTTCGGTTAGGCTGGAAAGTGGGATTCTGCGCCAATACCTTGTCGCGGATGGGGCCCCAGAAGCCCCAGGGTCGGGTCTTTTGGTAAAAGTCGATAAGGGTTTCCTCCTCGGTGGGCCTGCCCAGGTATGTCCCCAGCAGGCAGCCCATGAGCGCGAAGAGCATGATGATAGGGAAAAAATAGAGAATGCGGATGTCGGCGGCAAAGCCGGGGAAAAGGGCTTCCAGCAGCTTGGGGTACATCAGCGGCAGGCCGCTGCCGATGAAGCCAAAGACCATTCCCACAAAGTACCCCATCGAATTGAACCGCCACCAGTACCACTTAAGCACATTGGAAGCCACATAGCTGCCCCAAAGGGCAGAGACGATCAACTGTAGAACCTGATTCACGTCCTTGGCCATGATGCCGAGATAGATGCTGACCAGCACCACCACGATCCCTACCGTGTAGTTGGTAATCATGATTTGCCGGGGGCTGGCGTCGGGCTTGACGTAGCGGAGAAACAGGTCGTTGGAGACGTAGGCCTGGGCTGCATTGAGCGTCCCGGCAAAGGTAGACATGAAAGCTGCCAGCAGGCCTGCGAGAAGCAGGCCCATGAGACCCACCGGCACAAACTGATTGATGGCCGAGGGCAGGATCTGCTCGAAGTCAATGGTTCCCCCTCCGATCAGGTCCAGCTGATCGTAGAAGAGCAGGCCCAGCACCGTAAAGCCGGCAATCATCAGGTAGCGGGCGGGCATCAGCACGATGGAGACAAAGCCACTCATCTTGGCCGCCTCGGCCGGGCTCTTGGTCGAGAGGATCTTCTGCATGTCGTAGTTCGGCGCCGGGCCGGCCAGGCTGACGAAGATGCCCTTGAAGACCATCATCATGAAAAAGGCCGAAAAGAGCTCATAGCCATCTGATTCAATCTTGGCGTTTACCTCCGGAATGATCCGCGTCCAGTCGAGGTCCAGCCGGGAGCCAAAAAAGATGTCCATCCAGCCCATAGGTACGGCCAGTTCCATGGCCGCCAGCTTGGTCATGGCGATGATGGCGATGATGATGGCCGCGGCGGTCATGATGGAGAACTGCAGCACATCGGCCCAGACGATGCTGGTCATGCCGCCCAGGATGGCATAGAAGACCGCAAAGAGCGTAAAAACGATGCCATAGAAATGCGGCACAAACTCCGGCGAAAGGGTAAAGGGCACATAGCCGGAGACCACTTCCCAGGGAATAAAGATCTCCACGAATTTGCCCAGCCCAATAAAGCCGTAGGCCAGGAAGCCCAGACAGCTGACCAGGGCAAAAATGACCACCACCCCATGGGAGAGTTTGGCGCCAGTTCCCCGGCCAAAGCGGAACATGATCCACTCCGCCCCGGTCGTCTTCTGGGAGCGCCTCAGCCATTGGGACAAAAACACCATCAGGAATACCTGGTTGAAGACCGGCCACAGCCAGGGAATCCAGACGCTTTTCATGCCATAGACAAACATGCCCGTTACCAGCCACATAGTCCCCGAGATGTCAAACATACCCGAGGCATTGGACAGCCCCAGCATGTACCAGGGAAGAGCATTTCCCCCCAGGAAGTAGGATTGCTGGTTGCGGGAGGCTCGCTTGGAGAGCCAGAATCCAATCACAATGGTCAGGGCGAGATAGGCCAGGATGATGAGGCCGTCGATGAAGGCGATTTGCATGACAATGGGTCAGATGGGGGAAGCGTGGCGTAGGAAGAAGGCCAAATGCTGGTGATGTTGCGCATTGGGATGGCAGCATCCATCCTGTCGCATCATGCGGGTCAGTACCGGCTGGCCCTTCGCCAAAATATCCGTATTTTTTTGCCTTCCGGCGCTATGGCGCGCCGCCTTTCTTCATTCGTCCATCTGAACCCGTACCCCATGACCACGCGCACCCTGCTATGTATGCTGATCGTTCTGCTCCCCGGCGGGATCCTCTCCGCCCAGGAGCCGGCGGCGGCTCAAATGGAATTTTACACCCAGGAATGGACCGGCCCCCGCCTGCCTGACGGCCGGCCCAAGGTGTCCGATGGCTTGCTCCAGCGCCTCAAGGCCGTCTCCATTGAGGAAGCCTGGGGCTACCTGCGCAACAAGGGCTACCACAACCAGTTTGCCGGAGACTGGGAGATGCTGCATGAGGATCAGCCCTTTGTAGGGCGCGCCCTCACCGTGCAATACCTGCCCCTGCGCCCCGAGTATGCCGAGCGTTTTACCGAAAAAGGGCAGGCCGAAGGGCGCATCGGGGCCATGAACTCCTGGCCCATCGACATGCTGCAGCCCGGCGACGTCTACGTCGCCGATGGCATGGGCAAGATCATCGACGGCACCCTGATCGGCGACAACCTGGGCAACGCCATCTTTGCCAAGACCGGCACCGGCGTCGTCTTTGACGCCGGGGCGCGGGATCTGGAGGGCCTCTCCGAGATCGAAGGCTTCAATGCCTATGTGCGGGGTTGGGATCCTACCTTTCTGCGCGAGACCATGCTCGGCGGCATCAACATCCCCATCCGCATCGGGACGGCTGTCGTCTTTCCGGGCGATGCGGTGCTGGCCAAGCGCGAAGGGGTCATCTTCATCCCCGCCCACCTCGTCGAGGAACTCGTCATCAACGCCGAGTTTGTCATGCTGCGTGACGCCTTTGGCATTTCCCGCCTCAAGGCCGGGGTCTACACCCCCGGCCAGATCGATGGCCGCTGGAGCGATGCCATTAAAGACGACTTCCTGGGTTGGCTGGACGAAAATCCCGACCTACTGCCCATGAGCCGTACCGAGCTGGATGCCTTTATGAAGCAGCGGAATTGGTGAGTGAGTGAGAAGTCGGAAGCAGAGGAGAGAAGTCGGAGAAGACCATGATGAGATCCAGGGATTGCTTCTTCCCAGCTTGCCTTAACCAGGAACGACGAACTATCCCAACCCCCTCGGGTCATAGCCTGCCTCACGAAGGATCTGGGCGAGGTCACGGCGGCTGTCGGGGTGCAGGACCAGGCCGGGCAGGCTCCGGTCCAGCCAGGGCTGGATATCGGAATTGCCAGAATAGCTCAGGCTGGCTCCCATCCAGTCGGCGAGCATCTCCACCAAATAGCGCCGGGGCATGGGCAAGGCCTGAACAGAGCCGCTGCTGCTCAGGCTTAGCCAGTGGCCGCTATGGTGAGCGTTGTGGTGCTTGTGATGCAGGAATGCCACCGCAAAGGCCTGCTTGACCGCAGGCGGATTGCTGGCCCGGTCCTTGAAATTGTAGGCCACGTAGCCGGTCAGTTCGAGGACTGACAGCTTGGAGAGGTCATGCCGGGCCAGTTGCCAGGCCCAGTCGTCCGGCACCGTGAGCCGCTCGGCCAGGGACATCCCGGCGGCATAGACCGCCAGTTTGTGCGGGATGACCTGGTCTGCCACATAGGCCTGTACGGCCGGATCCCGGTTAAGATCACTGTCCCGCGTTTCAGGGAAAAGGCGGTCCAGCTCGTCTCTTAGGCGAGCGGGATCAGGATAGCCGGCTTGCTGGCAGAAGCGGTCGAGTTGGTGATGGAAGAAGTGCATGGGGGGAAGTCAGAGGTTCCCGATTCTCGGGATTTCACTACGTTCAACAGAAGTCGGAAGTCAGAAGGGGACACCATTGATCGGGGTAGGGGAGGGGCAAGATCGCTTTTCTGGCCGAAGCAACCAAAGTTGGACGGGCTCTCCTGGCTGTTACGCTATAATTTCCCGCAGGCCCCTCCTGGCCGATCTCGTTTATCGCCTCTAACGATCTCAATATCTCACCCATGCCTGACGCCGACTTTTGGCAAGACCGCTACGAACAGGGCTATACCGGCTGGGACCTCGGGGCGCCTTCGCCGCCCCTGCAGGCCTTTATCGACCAACTGGACGACCCTTCGGTCGACATCCTTATTCCCGGGGCCGGCAACGCCCACGAGGCCGCCTATCTGCACCGCCGCGGCTTTCGCCGCGTGCGGGTCCTCGACTTCGTAGACCTCCCCTTGCAGCGCCTGGCCCGGCGCTTTCCCGATTTCCCCCCGGATCATCTGATCCAGGGCGACTTCTTTGCCCATCAGGGGCAGTACGACCTCATTCTGGAGCAGACCTTTTTCTGCGCCCTGGATCCCGACCGGCGGGCGGACTATGCCCGCCACATGGCCCAACTCCTGCGGCCCGGGGGCCGCCTGGTGGGCGTCTGGTTTACCTTTCCCCTGCGGTCCGGACAGGACCGTCCGCCCTACGGCGGCAGTCCGGAGGAATATGCCGGTTATTTTGAAGCGGACTTCACCGCTCGCCATTTCGCCCGCTGCTACAACTCCCATCCCAGCCGGGAGGGGCAGGAGTGGTTTATGAGTTGGGAGAGAAGATCGTGGTGAGATTTTGAGAGGCGAGACGGGAGACAAAGACCGCAGGGGCGCCACGAGAGCAGTATATAAGACCACGTGTGGCCGACCAGGCACTCGAACCCCCCAACCAGGAACCTTCAACCCCGAACACCCCAACTGCTAAGTATGCGCTACCTCCCCTTTCTCCTCGTCCTACTCGCCTGCCGACCCGCTCCCCCGGCAGAGCCCGCCGGGCTTCCCTTCCGGCCCCACATCCTCTGGATCACCACCGAGGACATGAGCCCCCGGCTGGCTTGCTATGGAGATTCCATCGCCCATACGCCCAATCTGGATCGCCTGGCGGCCCAGGGCGTTCGCTACACCCACGCGTTTTCGGTTTCCGGTGTCTGTGCTCCCAGCCGGGCTGCCCTCATTACGGGCATGTATCCGACCACCATCGGGGCGCAGCACATGCGCACCATGAAGCGCACCGCCGCCCTGGCCGACATCACCGACCCAGAATTGCTCGCCATTCCCACCTACGAGGCGGTTCCCCCGCCCGAGGTGCGTTGTTTCCCCGAACTCCTTCGCGCCGCAGGCTACTACTGCACCAACAATGCCAAGGAAGACTACCAGTTTACCCGGCCCATCACCGCCTGGGACGAGAGCAGCAACCAGGCCCACTGGCGTAACCGGAATTCCGGCCAGCCCTTCTTTGCTGTCTTCAACATCGGCATTACCCACGAGTCGCAGGTCTGGGCCCGCGCCGATGAGCCCTGGCTCATAGACACCAGCGCGGTCGAGGTCCCACCCTATTACCCCAACACCCCCATCGTGCGCCGCGATCTCGCCCGGCACTACAACAACATTCAGCTCATGGACGGCAGGGTAGGGGAGATCCTCGCCGAGTTGGAGGCCGAAGGCCTGCTTGACAGCACCATCATCTTCTTCTTTGGCGACCACGGCGACGGCCTGCCCCGTGCCAAGCGCTGGTGCTATGACTCCGGCCTGCGGGTGCCCCTGCTCATCCGCTGGCCCAAGGCTCTAGGCGGAGGAAGCGTCGACAGCAGCCTCGTCAGTTTCGTCGATTTTGCCCCTAGCGTGCTCTCTATCGCCGGGGTCCCCGTGCCCGGCTGGATGCAGGGACAGGCCTTTCTCGGCCCCCAGCGGGCCGATACGCCCCGTGCCTACATCTATGCCGCCCGCGACCGCATGGACCCCGCCATCGACAATGTCCGGGCCGTGCGCGACCAGCGCTACAAGTACCTCCGCAACTACATGCCCGAGCGTCCCTACGTGCAGTTTCTCCCTTACCGCGACCGCATGGGCCTGATGCAGGAGCTGTTGCGCCTCGACGCGGCCGGTGAGCTGGAGGGCCCCCAGCGCCTCTGGTTTCGCCAGACCAAGCCCCGGGAAGAACTCTTTGACTGCCTGGCCGACCCCCACGAGATCCACGATCTCGCCGGCGACCCCCGCTACGCCGCCAAGCTCGCTGAGCTGCG
>RFHL01000546.1 GCA_003696875.1 Bacteroidota bacterium
AAGGGAATAGACGGCTACTTCTGCAGGTTGTCCCTGTGTAGCCCAAGGCAGCCAAAGCTCTCCCCGGCTGGGGTTGGGATACGCGGGACGAGGGGTCAGGGTCTGTGAGGCGAGGCGCGTACTGGGATCGTATTCATAGGCTCCCAGGTCGGGCAGGCCGTTGAAGAGGCGGCTCTCGCCCCGCTGATCGAGGAGGGGCAGGGCCCCACCGCTACCGGCATCTACCGCCGGGCTGCCCGCCGGCAGCCGGCAGGTGAAGGTCGGCCCCCCGTAATTGCCCAGTGGCTCCAGGAGCGGATCGGTATCCAGCAGGTGACCAGTGCCGCTCAGCGTCATGCCTTGACTCTGGCTGATCAGATTGGGACCGTTGGCGACAAAGCTCCCCCGGCCGTCAGGACCCTCCGCGGCCAGGTTGTAGGCCATCAACACGTGGCGCAGCGCGGCCGTGTCGGCCGGGCTGTTGGCGATGGCGCCACCCTGATAGGCGGCTTCATTCCAGGCAAAGGTGCAGTGGAGTACCGCCAGAAAAGCCGGGTCGGTAATGGCGCGGTTATCGATGGCTCCGCCATCGAGAACGGTGGCTTCGTTGGCGTAGAAGGTACAATTGGTGAGGCTCAGGCTGGCCCGGCCTCCGTCGCCATAATTGCCGATGGCGCCGCCGCTGACGGCGCTGTTGTGTGACAGCGTGCTGTGCGAAATGGAAAGGTGCCCTTTGTTGCGGATGGCGCCACCGCCATAGAGGGCGGGCCCGCCGTGGCGGAGGGTCAGCCAGCTCATGGCCACCTCCTGGCCTGGCAGGATGTCAAAGAGCCGG
The DNA here is from genome assembly GCA_003696875.1 of Bacteroidota bacterium. Classification (GTDB taxonomy): domain Bacteria; phylum Bacteroidota; class Bacteroidia; order J057; family J057; genus RFHL01. The sequence goes on from RFHL01000546.1 coordinate 815, forward strand.
GTGCTGTCTCCGCCTTCAAGCACGAGCGGGCCGTCGGGATTGCCGATCAGGGTGAGGGATTTGTCAAGGACAATGGGGCGGGTAAGGGCAATCACACCCGTAAAATCACCGAGGTCAAGGGTGTCGCCGGGACAGGCGAGGAAAATGCCCTGTCGCAGGCTGCCCGCACCGGTGTCGTTGAGGTTGAGAAGACGGGTGTCCAGCTCGGGGCGCGCCTCGTGCGCGCCGAGGTCGGCGGCACCGGCCCGGGCCAGGCCCCGCTGGTCAAGCAGGGGCGCTCCCGGCCCGGCCGCATCGACGGCCGGGCTACCGCATGCCAGGGCATGGGTGGGGAGGGGGCTGGCAAAATATCCCAAGTCGGTGATGAGGGCCGGGAGGCCGACCAGGTCGGTGCTGTCGGCCACATACTGCGAGGTGCCCGGGTCGCCGATCAGGTTGTAGCCTTGCGAAATGACGTAGCCGGAAATATCCGGCGTATTGATGCCTTCGTTTTCGGCGACGATGCAGTTGCGGAGCACGACGGCGGCGAAGATGAAGTTATCAATGCCCCCGCCGATGCGCGCTTTGTTGCGGGCAAAGGTACAGTTGCGAGGGCGAAAGTCAGTCCCGCCGGCGATGTCGCCCACCACCGATACGGCTCCACCCCTGTCGTCCGCCCGGTTATTCGAAAAGGTACAGTTAGTGGCTTGAATGATGGCTCTGCCTTGTTGGCTCCCCGTGGCGTAGATCGCCCCTCCGTTTTGTTCGAGGCCATTGTCGGGCCAGTTGCTGCGATCGGCTACATTATCCGAGAAGGTACACTGACTCAGCATTAGCGTAGCGTTGCCACTGGGACGTCCCACATTGACCGCCCCTCCGTAAGCCCCCCGGTTTGCCGTTAGGTGGCAACGAACGAGGGTCAGGTGGCCATAGTTGTTGATAGAACCAGCGGCGAAGAAATTCTCTGGATAAGCAATCGCACTCCCTTGATATAGGGTCAAGTCTTCTATGCGAATCGTGTCGCTAGGTTCTGGAATCAAAAAGTGTCGGCACTGTTGCTGTCCACTGATCGCCAACAGATCAGCCCCTGGCCCCAGCAGGGTCAGGTTGCGGTCCAGAACGATCTGGCTATCGAGCAGGATGGTGCCTGAGAGGGCCCGCAGGTCGAGGGTGTCCCCATTGACGGCGGTGGCCACGGTTTCCCGGAGGCTACCGGGGCCGGCATCCTGCAGGTTGGTGACAGGGAGGACGGTGGCCTGGGTGGACAACATGCCCAGCCAGAGGGCAACGAACCAGCAGATACGAGCGAGAGAGAAGGAGAAAGGCATAAGCAGAGAAGGTTGCGGGAAGAAAAGACCCTGTCTCAAGGCCCGGCGTGGCACCGGGGGATCTCGTTTCATAACGATGCCGGGTCTGCCATCGTCCGGACAACATAAAAAAAATCCGGCGGAAGGCCGGATTTTGATATGCAGTAGCAACGTTTTGGCTGAGGCGATCAGGCATAAGCCAGTAAGGATGGCCCAAGCGGGCATCCGTCCTGCTTAATGAAACCGCTCGCTCATCAACCTTTTTCCTCTTTGAGGAAGGTCTGCACCATGTCAGTCGGCACAATCTCCTCCTTGTAGGTGTAAGCACCCGTCTGAGGGTTTTTGACGGGCCGGATCACCTTGGTAAAGGTCTTGCTTTGGGACTTATCGCGATAGCCGGCAACGGTCTTCTTAGCCATGGTTCTTCAGGTTTACTTGATCTCCTTGTGAATGGTGTATTTCTTCAGGATGGGATTGTACTTCTTCAACTCCATCCGGCCGGGCGTATTGCGGCGGTTCTTGGTGGTGATATAGCGCGAGGTGCCGGGCTGCCCGGACTCTTTGTGCTCCGTGCACTCGAGGATCACCTGCACGCGGTTCGCTTTGCTCTTCTTAGCCATAATTTTCCGTCTTTTTCAAAGGAAAGGCAAATGTAAGGCTTTTTCCTAAAACAGGCAAGGAATTTTCCGCCTGGAAAATTGCCCTATTCTACCAGGCCCTCCTCCCGCATCATCCAGTAGGCGGTATCCGCCAGGGAGGTCCCTTGCTGGGTGATCCCCGGCAGGGGGATCAGGCGCTGCATGAGGCGCTTACGCGGGCGAAAAAAGATGATGAAGGTCGCCCGGGATACCCCTTTCACCGCCGGCCGGTAAACGACCGACTCGATTTCTTTGCGCGGGATAACGGGTGCGTAGGTGACGCTCCGCTGGGTCCACAATCCGATGAGGGCCACCGGCACGAGGATGGCAAAAAAAGCCGCCAGAAACATGTTGTCGATCAGATAGCTGCTCGCAGCGGCTAGGGCCATGCCCAGCGCAAGCAAGAGGTATAGTACCCACGCCCGCCGGAAGCCCCGGCGGTACAAAAAAGCGCCCAGCCGACCGGCCAAATCGTGGTTTTCGATTTCAATCCGATCCGGGTATAGGTGGCAACTGCCGTTTTTCGTCGCAAAAGATTTGGATCCGCCTCGCATATCGTCTTCACTATCCCGCAGAGGGGCTATTTTTTCTCATCTACCAATGACTGGTAAGCATTGATCAGTTCATCCTCCCGGAAAAGCTTGCGCTTTATTATCCATTTTTCCTGCGTGATCTCCCAGCCCAACAGGTCCTCGGGAAAGGGCTCCCCCAGGCCGTAGTCCCAGGTCTGCTC
>RFHL01000048.1 GCA_003696875.1 Bacteroidota bacterium
TGGGCTTTAGGAAAGGATTTATGTTTTCGTCGACACAAATCTAATCTTAAAGCCCTTACTTTGTTGGTAATCAGTGAGTCTTATCCAAAACTCACGTTAAATAGGGAAAAAACCCGATATTGTTTTCCTCTCCCCAATCACGCGGAATTTGCCTCTACCGACAGACATAGCGACGCTGCATCAGATCATCCATGACCTGCGTGGGTTACTGGAGGCGCAAGCCAAGCAGTTGGAGGCGCAAGCCAAGCGGATATCAGAGCTAGAGGCGAGGCTGAACCAAAACAGTCGCAACTCTCACCGCCCGCCTTTGAGCGAAGGCTAGCAGAAGAAGCCGGCCTTGCCAAAGCAAAAGAAGGGGCGCGGGGGTCAAAAAGGCCACCGCGGGGACACGCTCAGGATGGTCGGGGAGGTTGATGATATTCGCCCCTGCTATGCCATGGCCTGCAGCTGCGGGCAGGTCTTGCGTCCTTCCGATCAGGAGATGGGCTCCCGGCGGCAGGTTTTTGATCTGCCTGAGCCCAAGCTGCGGGTCGTGGAGTACCAGCAGTATGGGTGTACGTGCCCGGCCTGCGGGACAGCTTGCCGGGGGACCTACCCCGCGGGGGTAGATGGGCCTGTACAGTACGGCTCGGGGGTCAAGGCGCTGGGGGTGCTGCTCACCCAGGGCTACTGCCTGTCGCTGGAGAAGACGAGCCAGCTCTTTGCCGACCTCTTTGGCTACCGGCTCAAAGAGCAGACCCTGCTCCAGGCCCAGGCCACTGCCTATGAGCGGCTTGCCGCCAGCGAATCGCTCATCCAAGCCCAGCTGGCCCAATCCCCGGTGGTCCATGCCGACGAAACCGGCCTGCGGGTCGAGGGCAAGCTCCAGTGGCTCCATACCGCCTCCAACAGCCTATGGACCTACCTTTATATGCACCCCAAGCGTGGCACTGAAGCCTTCCAGAGCGGCGACTCGATCCTCAAGACCCTCAACCAATGGCTCGTACACGACTGCTGGGCCTCGTACTTCAAGCTCGAAGACTTCTGCCATGCCCTCTGCGGTGCACATCTGCTACGTGAACTCCAGGCCCAGGTCGAGCAAGGCCGCCAATGGGCCGTCGAGATGCATGACTTACTCCTCGACCTATACCACCAAAGCCGGGAGCAACCCCTCGCCCCCACCCGCCGCAAGGCCGTGATGGCCCGCTTTGAGGCCATCTGCCAGGCCGCCCAGCGCGAAGAACCACCCCCAGAGCCCCAAAAGCGCGGCAAACCCAAGCGTACCAAAGGCCGAAACCTCTTCGAGCGGATGCAAACCCATCGCGAAGCCGTCTTTGCCTTCGCCTTTCATTCTGAGGTGCCCTTTACCAACAACCTCGCCGAAAGGGATATCCGCCCCCTCAAGCTCAAGCAAAAAGTCGCCGGCTGTTTCCGAACCAGTACCGGGGCAAAACACTTTGCCCGTACCCTTGGGGTGATCTCCACCACCAGAAAGCATACCCGTAATGTCTTCCGTGAACTCCGAGATGCATTCGAAGGGCATACCTTCATTACCCGTGAGTGGGCTACCTAAGTAGTTACCCTTTTTTTTAGATAAAAAAAA
>RFHL01000547.1 GCA_003696875.1 Bacteroidota bacterium
GCCCAGCTCTGGGCCGTGCGGATCACCCGTAGGTAAAGCGGCTCTTCTCCCGGTCCATAGTGCTGGAAATCCTGGGCACCGGGGTTGGAGGTAAGGCCGAGGAGGAAGACCCATTTGTCGGGAAACTCCAGGAAGGGGCCCACCGAGTCCTTGCCCATATAGGGGGCAACGGTGACCGCATCGAAGTCATAGGTTTCGAAAAAGGTGCGGGCGTAGAGCCGGGAGGTATTACCTATGTCGCCGCGCTTGGCGTCGGCGATGGTAAACATCTCCGGGGGGATCACCTCCAGCGTCTTGCGCAGGCTTTCCCACCCCGCGGCACCCTGCGCCTCATAAAAGGCCAGGTTGGGCTTGAAGGCCACCGCATAAGGGGCTGTCGCCTCAATAATTCGCCGGTTAAACTCAAAGATCGGATCCGGATGACGCACCACATCGGGCGGAAGGCGGCGCAGGTCCGGGTCCAGGCCGACACAGAGAAACGAGCGCTTGCTCAGGATCTGCTCATATAACTTGTGGGGCGTCACAATCTTTGCGTTTGGATTGTTAGTTTTGCAAGCAGGCACCGCTTCCGGTGTCCATTCATACAAATCTACAGGTTTCCCGGCCAAATTGCTGCGCTATTTTCTCCATATCCCGCCCACATCCCACTTTCTGCTGCTGGGCCTGATCGTCTTGCTGCGGCTGCCGGCCTTTTCGCCGGCGCTCCTGCTACCGGAGGAAAGCTACTATCTGGTTCTGGCCGAAAAGCTGCAGCAGGGGGCTCACCTCTATAGCGAAGCCTGGCATGCCGGCCCGCCCCTCATGGCCTGGCTTTTCCATGCCCTCTGGGCCGTGTTTGGGAGCAGCAGTTGGTGGGTGGTGCGGGTAGGTACCGCCCTCTACATCTATCTCGCAGCCATCTACTATAATGGCATCCTGGCCGAATACAAGCTGTTTCGGCAGTTCTCGGGCCTGCCGGCCTTCATCTTTGTGTTTCTGGCGTCGGTGCCCTGGTACAGCCTGGAGATGAGTGCGTCGCTGCTGGTGCTCTGGCCCGTGGTAGCGGCATTCCATGCCGTGCTGCGGCTGGGCGAGCGCCGCCGCCAAAACTACGGCCTGCTCTTTCAGGCAGGCTTATGGATGGGGCTCAGCGTGCTGGTTTCCTACAAAGTGGTCTTTATCCTGCTGGGCTTGCTGGTCGCCTATCTGGTGCTGCGGGCACCCCGCCTTGACGAGCTCTTGGCCCTCGTGATGGGGGGAGCGGTGGTGACGGCTATGGTGCTGCTGATGCTGTTTTTTAACCGCTCCCTGACGGAGTTTTTCGATATCGGCATTCTCTACTACCTGGATCGCTCAGGCCTGAGCGATGGCTCCCTATACCGATACGACGTGGCTTTTCAGCTACGCATTCTGGCTATTTGCTGGGGTCCCTTTCTGCTGATGGCCCTGCTGGGCTTCCTGCACTACCGGGCCCGCTACTTCAACTATGTCGTGAAGCTGCGCGCCCTGGAGACCACCATGGCCCTCTGGCTGGGGGGCGTGCTCCTGGCTTTGCTGTTCAAGCTCAACCGGCTGGAATTCAGCGACTTCATCCTTCTGATTCCGCCAGTGGTCTTCTATGCCCAGCGTCCGCTGCAGGCGGCGTGGTTGCGCCGATTTCGCGTAGTTTTTTTCCTGCTGGTAGCCTTGCCGACCCTGTATATGGAGCTCCACTTCTGGGGCACCCGCTTTCCCGATACGCTCGGCTGGCTACGCATAGAGACCGGGGACCGATGGCTGCACGGCGGGACCCTGCCTCTCCTGCAGGAAGCGCACCCGCTGCTGGATGCCTTGCCCACCGGCTCTGATGGCATCTGGATCATGGCCGATACCCCCGAGTGGTACCGCTATCTGGGCCGTACCTGCGCCTTTAAGTACACGGATTTTCGCATTGCCTACTACAAGTTTGGGTATTGGGAAAATGGGGCAGATCCCCTCTATTCCCGGCGCGAACCGGAGCGAGACATCTACCTGGCCTTTACCCAGAGCCCCCCGGCCTATATCATTGATCCCAGGGAATATTTTCCGTTATTGCAAGCCCGTTTTCCTGCCTTGGCCGCCATGTACGAAGCCCGGGAGGTGGCGGGGACAAAGGTTTTTTTCAGAAGGGGTTCCTGGCCATCGTCCTCCCCTTGAGGCACTGTATCCAGCCACCCCGATCTGGCGTACCTGAAGGGATGAAAGACCTGAGCCGGGGTTCATTTCTTTTTGATTCATCGGGTTCCTACGTTTGACCATTCCGGTCTCCACACATGGGTTTTCCAACCGTCTCGTGACCATGTTGAAGCGTTTTTCCTCCTCTACTCTCTTGTTTTTCCTGTTGCTGCCCGCTCTCAGCCACGCTCAGATTGAGCGGGCGGTGCAACTGACCCATCGCCTGCAGCCCGCAACGGGCCTATCGGTGGGGGATGAGGTGACCCTCACCATTGAGGCGACCATTGACCCCGGCTTTCACGTTTACTCGGCCCAACAGCTGCCGCAGATGATGATGCTCGCGGCCACCTTTGACCTGGACGAGGAGGCCAGCGGCGTCGAAATCGCCGCCCCCCTGACTGATCAGGGCCATAAAGAGACTGCCTTCGACGACATCTTCGAAGCCGACATTTCCCTGTATCACGATAAGGTCACCTATCTCCAAAAGGTACGCATCACGGCGCCCAACCCCCGGCTCGTGGGCTATCTGCGCTATCAGACGTGTGACGATAGCCGCTGCATCCCCGGAACCTACGATGTCTCCATTCCGATCCAGGCGACGGCAGCGGTAGCTCCGGATCCCAGCCCGGCTCCGGCTCCAACGCCTGAGCCAGAACCGGAGCCACAGCAGCAACCTCAAAACGAACCCCAACCTACCCAAACTGAAACGCCGCCGCCGGTCATTTCGGCTGAACCCCTGATCCCTGCACCGACGCCCGAGCAGGTACCTTCCGGCGGGATGATTGATGCTGTAGATTGGCAAATAGAGATCACCCCCAAGGGAATGCCCAAGGTAGGCGACGTCGTGACCATCACCTTTTCCGGTGAGATCGACCCGGGCTTTCATGTGTACTCAGCAGTGCCGCCGGCCCAGCCGGCGGGGCTGCCCACAACCTTCAACCTGGACGAAACGGCCCGGGATGTCGAGGTGGTCGGCATCCTGGCCGAGATGGGCGAGCCCATCGATACCTATGACGAGATTTTTGAAACCGACGTGCGCTACTATGGCGAGCGGGTGGTCTTTTCCCAGGAAGTACGCATCACCGGGGCATCGCCCCGGCTCGAGGGGTATCTGTCCTACCAGATCTGCGATGACAGCCGTTGCGTAGTCGAGAGTCTGGATTTTGTGGAGGAATGGGGTAGCGTCGCCCCTGAAGAGACAGCCTTGACGGAGGAGGCCCCGGCCGAGGAAAGCCAGAGCCTCTGGGTCCTGATCCTGCAGACCTTTGCCTTTGGGCTGGGATCGGTGCTCACCCCCTGCGTATTCCCCCTTATTCCTCTGACGGTCAGCTTTTTTACCAAGCAAAGCACCAGTCGCGCCAAAGGCATTCGCAACGGGATCACCTACGGGCTGTCCATCATCACCATCTACACGGTGCTGGGGCTGCTGGTGGCCCTGATCTTTGGTCCGGACTCCATGCGGCAGTTGTCGGTGAGCCCGGGCTTCAACATCGCCCTTTTCGCCCTGATTTTCGTCTTTGCCCTTTCCTTCCTGGGCATGTTTGAGATCACATTGCCCTCTTCCTGGAGCACGGCCCTGAGCAAAGGCAGCGACCGGGGCGGTCTGATCGGCATCTTCCTGATGGCGCTCACGCTGGCGGTGGTGTCCTTCTCCTGCACCGGCCCGCTGGTCTTCACCGCCCTGGCCGAGGCGGCCAATGGCGAGTTTATCCGGCCGGTGATTGCCATGCTGTCCTTCTCGACGGCGATGGCCCTGCCTTTCGTCATTTTTTCCATTTTTCCCGGCTACCTCAACTCCCTCCCCCGCTCCGGCGGCTGGCTCAACAGTGTCAAGGTCGTCCTGGGCTTCCTGGAGATGGCGCTGGCCATGATCTACCTCAGCCGGGCCGATCTGGTGATGCACTGGGGCCTGCTGGACCGGGAAATCTTCCTGGGTGCCTGGATTGTGATCTTCCTGATGCTGGGCCTCTACCTGCTGGGCAAGCTGCGGCTCCCCCACGATGATGCCGTAGAAAAACTCAGTGTCCCCCGCCTGTTGCTGGCGATGTCGGCCTTCTGGTTTGTGGCCTATCTGGTGCCCGGCCTCTGGGGCGCTCCGCTGCCCATGCTGGGCGGCTATATGCCCGAGAGCAACTCCCACATGGGCGTGATGATGCTGGAGGGCCAGGTGTCGGTATCGACACAGACCACAACTATCGGCGGCGAGACCAACGATATCTGTACCTACCCCAACAAAATCTCCGGCCACCTGGCCGAAGGTACGCCCAAGGGCTTCTGCGCCTTTTATGACCTGGAGCAGGGCATGGCCTACGCCCGCGAGGTGGGCAAGCCCGTCTTCCTGGACTTTACCGGGCACACCTGCGCCAACTGCCGTTACCTGGAGAAAAATGCCTGGACCGATCCAGAGATCGGCAACTATATCCGCAATGAATATGTGCTGGTGTCCCTCTATACCGACGACCGCATGCCCCTGCCCGAGGTGGAAATCACCCCCGAAGGCAAAAAGCTGCGTACCGTCGGGGACAAGTGGATTCACTTCGAGACCACTGAATACCAGCAAAATGCCCAGCCTTACTACGTCCTGCTGGACCACGAAGGCAAAGAGCTGATCCCGCCCACGGGCTACAGCCCGCCCCTGGACCTGCAAGAGTACCGCGACTATTTCCGCCGGGGACTGGAGGCCTTCCAGGCGCAGCAGTGAAAAAACGATCGCAGTTCCTGGTTAAACGTTCGTGGCGGCTAATGTGCCCAAGCCTGACTGAAGGCTAGGGGCCTCTCCAGTCCCGGGCTCTTCGGCCACACACCTTCCTATGCTGACTTCTCTCCTCTGTTGAACGTAGTGAAATCCCGAGAATCGGGAACTTCTGACTCCCCCATGGCCAAAAACGATAAAAACCCGCCCGCCAACGTCATCTATGGCATCCATGCCGTCATCGAAGCCCTGCAGGCAGGGCAGTCGGTCGAGAAGGTCCTGATCCGGACCGACAACCGGCACGACCGCCTGCGCGAGTTGCGCAGCCTGGCCGAAGAGGTACGGGTGCCCCTGCAGTACGTCCCCGTCGAGCGGCTGGACCGCCTCACCCGGGGCGCCAACCACCAGGGCGCGGCTGCCCAGTTGGCGACCATCACCTATCAGGATCTGGAGCCGCTGATCCTTGCGGTGCAGGAGCGGGGCGAGGTACCCCTGCTGGTGATGCTCGACGGCGTGACCGATGTGCGCAACTTTGGCGCCATCGCCCGCACGGCCGAGTGCATGGGGGCTCACGGCCTGATCGTGCCCCTGCGCGGGGCTGCGGGCGTAAACGGTGAGGCCATCCGGGCCTCGGCCGGGGCACTTCACCACCTGCCCGTCTGCCGCGAGGCCAACCTCGTCGACAGCCTGCTGCTGATGCAGGCTTATGGCATCCACTCGGTCGGGGTAACGGAAAAAACCGAGCAAACCCTCTTTGACCTGGACCTGACCCAGCCGACCTGCCTCATCCTCGGAGCCGAGGACAAGGGCATCTCCGCGCCGCTGCTGCGGCGGGCGGGGCAGCTGGCCCGCATCCCTATGCAGGGACAAGTATCCTCGCTCAATGTCTCGGTGGCAGCAGGCATGGCCCTGCTGGAGACCGCCCGGCAACGTGGCTGATGCAACCTTTGGGACACATCAGGGC
>RFHL01000548.1 GCA_003696875.1 Bacteroidota bacterium
GCCCAGACCCCATAGCATTCCCAACAAGAGCAAGCGGTACTTCATAAGGCAAAGCGTATGGTCGAAACTAAGCATTTTTTCTGTTGGTATCCGGCCTAATTCGTCAGGGGAAAGCACTGGCTAGGGAGCGGAATGGGCGCATGGGATTCTACCCGGTCTCCTGCTCGAGACGGCGGGGCATGGCTAGCCGCAGTGGCCCCAAGGCCGCAATCCTCACCGACCGCCGCATGGCGGTTTTTTGTATCTTGGGCCATTTCGTCCACTGTGCTTTGATTTTATCCGTTCCAACGTCCGTGTCATGACGAGATTCCTGCCCCTACTGCTCTGTCTGAGCTTCTTCCTGCCCCGCGATCTCGCGGCCCAGACCGAAACCGAGATCCGCAATCGTCCGGATGGCGATTATCGCTTTACCCCTCAGATCACCCTCGACGCGACGCCCGTCCGCAACCAGGGGGCCTCCGGCACCTGCTGGAGCTTCTCCACCCTCTCCTTCCTGGAGTCGGAACTGCTGCGACAGGGCAAGGGTAGCTACGACCTCTCCGAGATGTTTGTGGTCCGTCATATCTACCCAAACAAGGTGGAGCGCTACGTGCGCATGCACGGCAACAGCACGCTGAGTCCGGGGGGACTCTTCCACGATGTGGCCACCGTTTTTCGGCAGCACGGCATGGTGCCGGAGTCGGTCTATGGCGGCCGCCTCGTCAATCCTGACCGCCACCAGCACGGCGAACTCGACGCCGTGGTAGAGGCCCTGGGCAAGACCCTGGTCGACCAGCAAAAGCTCTCGCCTCGCTGGCGCGAGGCCGTCGCCGGGGTGCTCGACGCCTATCTCGGGACAGTACCCGAGACGTTTGTCTACGAGGGGGAGACCTTTACTCCCCGCAGCTTCGCCGATGCCCTCGATATAGATCCCAATGACTACGTGGAGTTTACCTCTTTCACGCACCATCCCTATTACCAGAAAATGGTGCTGGAGGTCCCCGACAACTGGGACGCCTACCGCATGTACAACCTCCCGCTCGACGAGCTGGTCGAGCTGACGCGCCACGCCCTAGCCGAGGGCTATACCGTCGCCTGGGATGCCGACGTCAGCGAGCCGTACTTCTCCCACCGCGATGCCATCGCCATCGCTCCGGCTCCGAGCTGGTCCGAACTCAGTCCTCGCGAGAAAAAGGCGCGCATGAACACCCCCGGCCCGGAACTGGAGGTTACGCCTGAGCTGCGGCAGGCGGGATTCGACGATTTGTCTACCACCGACGACCATCTGATGCACATCACCGGCCTGGCCCATGATCAGAAGGGTACCCCTTACTTCCTGGTCAAAAACTCCTGGGGTGAATCCAACGCCTGTGGGGGCTACGTCTATGTTTCCGAGGCTTACTTTCGCTACAAGACCATCCATATTCTCGTCCATCGGGATGCCATCCCCAAGGCCATACGCCGCAAACTGGACTGATGGTTTGCCCGCATTCTCATTGTGTTTTCTCCCGAAAAATGATTGCTATGAAGTGGCTCCTCTTCTCCCTCATATTCCTATTCCTCTCTCTTTCTGGGCTCCAGGCTCAGGAAGAAGCCCGGCGTAATCGCCCCGGCGGTGAGTACTTGTTTACTGTGCAAAAAGAAATCCCGGTCAATGGGATCGAAGATCAGGGCAGCACCAGCACCTGCTGGAGCTTCTCCAGCCTGTCTTTTCTCGAGTCCGAGCTCTTGCGCATGGGCAAGGGCAGTCATGATTTTGCCGAAATGTTTATCGTGCGGCATACCTATGAGGCCAAGGCAGACCTATACGTGCGCATGCACGGCCAGATGAATTTTGGGCCCGGTGGCGCTTTCCACGATGTGCCTCAGATGATTGCCCGGCACGGCATCGTGCCCGAGTCGGTCTATGAGGGCTTGCGCCTCGGGTATGATGGGCACCGTCACGGTGAGATGGACGACATGCTCAAGGCCCTGGTCGATGCCGTAGTCAAAAATCCTGACCGTGCCCTGTCGCCCCGCTGGCGGGAGGCCTTTGCGGCCGTGCTGGACGCCTATCTCGGGCCCCTGCCGGAAACTTTTGAGTATCAGGGCGAAACCTACACGCCTCAGAGTTTTGCCGCTTCGCTGGGACTGGATACAGATGACTACGTGGAGCTCACCTCCTATACCCATCATCCCTACTACAGCGAGTTTGTGATGGAAGTCCCCGACAACTGGAACTGGAGTCGCATCCACAACCTGCCCCTTGATGATCTGATCGAGACCATCGACTATGCGCTGGAAAACGACTATACCGTGGCCTGGGCGGCGGATGTAAGCGAGAAAACCTTCTCCTGGCAAAATGGCGTGGCCATCGTCCCTGAAACCGACTATAATCAGCTCTCCGCCTCAGCCCGGGATGCCCTCTTTCAGTCCCCACAACCCGAGAAGACCATCACCCCAGAACTCCGGCAGGCCGCCTTTGACAATTACCAGACCACTGATGATCACGGCATGCACATCGTGGGCCTGGCTCATGATCAGCACGGCACCAAGTACTACATTGTGAAGAATTCTTGGGGTGAATCCAACTATTGTGGCGGATATCTCTATGCCTCTGAAGCCTACGTCCGCTACAAAACCATGGACATCATGCTGCACCGGGAGGCTATTCCCAAGCGAATCCGCAAACAACTGGGGATGAAGTAAGGAAGGAACCGGTCAGATTTGAGACCGCGTTCCTGTCGGAGGCCAAGGCGGGACTCCCAACGCAGGAGACGTTCCCTCGCCAAGTGGGTTAGGGAGCATTTTTCCATTGGTAGCGGAGGCCTGCCTGCAGATGCCGGAGTGGCATCGGGAAGCCCTTGACCACCTCATAGCTGGCATTCCAGGCATTTTGCAGCTGAGCGGTGAGGGCCCATTTTTTGCCGATGTGCCAGGCGACGAAGAGTTGCCCCAGGGTATAGGCGGGCAGATAGGCCGAGCCATCCGAGGCGATATAGCGACGGCCCGTGAGGCTGTGCACATAGCGCACTTCCCAGGCTGCGGCGCGCCAAGCCAGCCAGGCGCTGGCTTGCCAGACAGGCGTATAGATCAGCTGTTGGTGCAGGGAGGCGTCTCCCGGCAGATACACAGCCTGATTGGTGCTGCGCTGCCAGCGGGCCTGGCCGCCGGCGCCCAACTGGCCCCGAGTGAATACGCGCCAGCCGCTGCCTCGGGCCTCCAGGCCCCGGGCCCAGACCCGGCGCAGGTTTTCCGGGGCCCAGTAGGCGCCCACCGGGCGCCAGAGAATCCAGTCCTCCGTATGGGAGGAAAAGGCCGACAGGCTCAGGCTGCTTCGACTTCGGGGGCCGCGGTGCTGCCCTTCCAGGCTCAGGTCGCCACTCCAGCCCCGCTCGGGGCGTAGAGCGGGATTCCCGCCGGGCTGCCAGTAGAGATCATTGAAGGTCGGCAGCCGAAAGCTGCGGCCCACCTGCCCGTATAGCCGCA